>CAUJKG010000155.1 GCA_963205465.1 Pseudomonadota bacterium
CATCTGCGAAGCCATGTACTTCCTCTCCTGCAAGGCAGCGATTTATTTCGCCAGTTCGTTTTCGAAAATCAGTGCGCGGTCAGACCGCCGTCGATGGGGATCTCTGCGCCGGTAATGAAGGCACTCTCATCCCCTAGCAGAAATACGGCGAGGTTCGCTACCTCTTCCGGCATGGCGAAACGAGCCAGCGGAACGTCCGCCGTCATGCGCTCTCGAGCCGCATCGCGGGACTTCACATTGGCAAGCATGGCTTCCACCATTGCGCCCTCGACAAAGGTGGGATGCATGGAATTGCACCGCACGGGCGGCTTCAGCCGCGCGCCATAAAGCGCCACGGACTTGCTCAAGAGACGCACGGCCCCCTTGGAGGCGTTGTAAGAAGCAAGGTTATGTCCCGCGACAAGCCCCGAAACCGACGAAAGATTGACGATCGAACCGCCACGCATCTTCAGGAGCGGCATCGCATATTTGCAACCGAGATAGGTACCGTCGACGTTCACGGCCATGGTCTTGCGATACGAAGCGAAGTCCTCGCTCTCGATCGTACCCAGCGAAGCGATTCCAGCGGAGTTGACGAGACCGTCCAGCACGCCGTGCTGCCTGGAAATCGCCTCGGCAACTTGTTGCCAGTTTTCTTCGGAGGTCACATCGAGCGCGTAATCCTGCCCCTTATGCGCCGGAAGATCGGTGCGGAGTGCCCTGCCTCCCTCGCGCTCGATCATCTGCGCGATCGCGCCACCGATGGTACCGGCAGCGCCGGTGATCAGAACGACCTTGCCGTTCATCCGCATCGAACATCACCTTAAAAACAAAGAACCCGCCGCAATCATGCGGCGGGTTCTGATTTTTGCAAGTACCGGGGGCTTACTGCGGCGCGCCAGCGTATTTGGCGAACAGCGCTTCCACGTCCTTGACCAGAGCCTCGCCGTCGATGCCCTTACCTTTCATTTCGGCAATCCACGCGGCGATGACGGGTTTGGCCGCATCCTTCCAGCGCTGGGTTTCCTTGGCGTCGAGCGCCACGATGGCGTTGTTGCGCTTCTGCGCGGCGGCAAGACCGGGCACGTCGCCTTCGTCCATCACCTTGCCGACCCACTTCGAGGTCGCAAGACCGGAGTTGTCGTCGATGACTTTCTTCAGGTCTGCCGGCAGGCTGTCATACTTTGCCTTGTTCATCGCGAAGATGAATGCGGCCACGTAAAGCGAACGATTGCCGGAGAAGGTCGTGTGGGTGTTCACGAGTTCCGCGACACGCAGCGGCGTCGTCACTTCCCAGGGCACCACCGTACCGTCGATTACGCCCTTGGAGAGGTTTTCAGGCATCGCCGGAACCGGCATGCCGACCGGCGTCGCGCCCAGCGCCTCGATCAGACGATTGACGACACGTGAAGGACCGCGAACGCGAAGGCCCTTCATGTCTTCAAGTTTGCGAACGCCGTTACCCTTGGCGTGAATAAGACCAGGACCGTGCGTATGCACGGCAATGATCTTCACGTCCTTGAATTCGTCCTTCAGATTCTTCTCGTAATATTCCCAAGCCGCCTGGCTCGACTGTTCGGCATTGCCGGCGATGAACGGCAGTTCAAGCGCTTCGGTCTTCGGGAAGCGGCCCGGCGTATAGCCCGGAAGCGTCCAGACGATATCGACCACGCCATCCTTGACCTGATCGAACAGTTGCGGCGGCGTGCCGCCGAGCTGCATCGAAGGATAGAGTTCGACCTTGATGCGGCCCTTGGATTCTTCCTCGACCTTCTTCGCCCAGGGCGCGATGAAGTTGCGCGGCACCGGCGCCGGCGCCGGCAGGAATTGATGCACGCGCAGCGTAATCGTCTGCGCCATAGCTTCGCTGCCGGCCGCAGCCAACGCAGCGACGGCGATCGCCGCCGCCGACAATCTGGTAAGTAACTTCATTCTTGTCTCCCTCCTCGTTTTTTGCCACGCCGCTTTTGCAATAGCGGCCGAGCGCAGGATGCTTCTACCATTCCGGTGCGATCATCGGGCGGCCCGTTGCAAGGTATCGGCCCACTCGTACAACCATACACCGGCTAGCGTAACCTGCGGCACCAGAAGCAACAACAGCACGCGCAGAAAGTCGGAAACAAGAAACGGCATGATGCCACGATAGATTTCGCCGATGGGAACGTTGCGCGCGATATTGGCGACGACATAGACGTTCAGACCAATCGGAGGGGCGATCAGGCCGATCTCGATTACGGTCAGCATCAGAATGCCGAACCATATCGCCTTGTACTCCGTGGTAAGCCCGAACAGATCGAGCCCCAGAATGCTCGGCAGCAAGATCGGCAGCAGCAACAGCATCAGTGCAAGCTCGTCGAGCACCGATGCAAGAACGATAAAGAACACGAGAAAACCCGCGACGATCAAGAGCGGCGGGAACCCCGAACCCCCAACCCATTCGGCAAGATCGTTCGGCACCTGCGTCACCGCAAGCGCGGTATTCATCATCGCGGCACCCAGCAGCACCACGAAAATCATCGCGGTCGCCTGCGCGGTCGGCAGGAAACACGCCACCATCTCGCGCAGATCGATGCCCCCGAGTTCCGGCTTGTTCAGTCGGTTGGCGCGAAACTTCATCCAAAGTGCGACCACAAGGGTAGCAACCGTGCCGATTGCAGCTCCCTGCGTCGCCGTGAAGAAGCCGCCATAGATGCCGACGAACAGCAGAATGAAAATTACGCCGATCGGCGCCGCATCGAGCAGTGCACGGAGACGCGCCGACCAGGAGTATCGCGGCTGGTCGGAGGCATGTCCCGGAACAACGCGGACGTAAACCGCAAGGACGGCGAGATACCCGATCGTAGCAATAATGCCCGGAACGAAAGCCGCGGCGAACAGCTTAACGATGTTCTGTTCGGCAAGCAGTGCATAGATAATCAGAATTACCGACGGCGGAATGAGAATGCCCATGGTGCCGCCGACGGCAAGCGTGCCGGTCGAAATGCGGTCGGAGTACCGCAAGCGCTTCATTTCCGGAAGCGCGACCTGGCTCATGGTTGCGGTCGTTGCGACAGAGGATCCGCAGATCGATCCGAAACCGGCGCAGGCAAGAATCGCAGCCTGCGCGACCCCGCCCTTGAAGTGACCGATCAGCGAGTTCGCGGCATGAAACAGCCTTGTCGAAAGCCCGGCAGCTGCCGCGAACTGCCCCATCAAGAGGAACAGCGGAATTACCGAAAGATCGTAGGTCGAGAAGCGGCCCCAGGCGAGCCCCTTGAGATAATTCAGCAGCGCAAGATCGCCAACCTTGTACCAGTAGCCAATCGCTCCCGCGAGAAACATCGCGCCGCCGATCGGGACGCGGATCGCAATCAGCAACAGCATGCCGCCGACAATGGCGAGCGCGAACTGGATATTGCTCACTTGATTTCCACTCCGTTCTCGCCGGCGGAGGCTGGCATGAGACCCACGGCCTGCGCGAGCGCGATGAAGCCTGCAAGCAAAAGGCCGGGCGTCATCGCCGCATAGGCGATCCAGATCGGGAGTTCGCGAAGTGTCGTGGTTTCACCTGCATTGTAGATGCCGAAAGTCGCGAGCGCCGTGCGCCAGCCAATAACAAGAAACGCAAGCGCCATGACCGTGGCACCGAACGCGTCCAGCAACGCAACGGTACGTGGCCGTAAGCTTTGCGTGAAAAAATCAACCACGATGTGGCCGCGCGCGGCCTGACAATAAGGAATGAAGAGCGTGCCTGCGATGGCGATACCGAACTCGACCAGTTCGAAATCACCGCGTACCGGCGAAGAGAACAGCCAGAGCCCGATAATATGGATGGCGGACATGATGCCGATTGCCGCAACAACCGCGCCTCCCGCATAGGCAAACCAAACCGCTAAACGGTAGAGCACCCCATGCACCAGGCCGGGACTATCGGCTCGCTTTGGCTTCGGCATCTCCACCCTGTAGGGACTTTTCTTGTTTCGGCGATCTTAGGCCGCCTTTTTTCAGCATTCGGCTCCTTCCCCAACGAGCCGGTGCAACCATGAAACGGATAACGCGCAGCCCCGGAGATTGGCAACGATCGAAAGTAGACTATCCGGTCAGTATCGGGAGACGTACCGAAGTTTCAATATTTTATTCCAGACGGAACTTCCGTCTTTACGGTCTGTTAAGGTCCTGGGCACAGCATTTCTCGCAGGTGCGAACAAGCTCGCACAGCCAGACAGGGCAAGCAGCATGGCTTCACTCGCCGACCTGCAATTCCTCGAAGGGGCCCCGGCCCTCGCGCCGGATGAAATCTCGCCGCTGCTCGGCCGCATGCGGACCATGCTGCTCGCGGTCAGACCGCGCTCCGACGCGGAGGCCCTGAAACTGCTGCGAACCCGCTTTCCGGAATCGACCTTGAGCGAGCGTTTACACGCGCTCTCCTGCCTGCGGCGCTAGCCGATCAGTTCAACCGGTCCGGGCGTTGCTCGTCCTGGGGCTGCGCGGCCATCAAGCCGCCGGCTGAAAGCACATGCGCTTTCTCAAGCCGCCGGTAGTGCATAAACGCAAGCGGGATCGTGCCGAGATAGGCCAGCACCGAAACGGTCAGCAACTCCCACGGATAGCTCAGGAGCAGCGCGACAAAGAGCACAACGAGAACGAGGATCGGCAGCACGTACTCACGCGGCACCCGCGCGCTCAGCTTCTTCCCCGACCAGGTCGGAACTTTCGAGACCATCAGCAGCGCGATCGCGAGCGCAAAAATCAGGTACAACACCGGGCTGAACGACATGCGCGGCACGCCGAGCATTTCCACGTAGACCGGCAAGAGCACAGCGACGGCGGCAGCCGGCGCCGGCATGCCGACAAAGAAATTGCCCGCGAAAGCCGGACGGTTCGGATCGTCGAGCATCACGTTGAAGCGCGCGAGACGAAGGGCTGCACAAAGTGCGAAAATCAGCATCACGACCCAGCCAAGGGTCTTCAACGGGCCGAGCCCCCAAAAGAACAGAATGAGCGCCGGCGCGCAGCCGAAATTCATGAAATCCGCGAGCGAATCCAGTTCGGCGCCAAACCGCGACTGCGCCTGCAGATAGCGCGCGAGACGCCCGTCAACGCCGTCGAGGATCGCCGCGAGCACGATGCCGGCGACCGCAAGATCGATGCGGCCTTCGATCGCCATGCGGATCGCGGTCAGGCCCAGGCAGAGCGCAAGCAGCGTGACGAGGTTGGGCAAGAGCGCGCGGATCGGAACCTTGCGGAAGCGCTTGCGCGGGTTTTCGTCGCCGGGTTCAAAAGAAGGGAACAGTCTGTCCATAGCCAGGAGAATACGCTCGAAAACGCGCCAAATGAAGACTTGCTTCGGGGTTTGGTTACGCCGCGCGGAAGGCCGGCTCCGTACCGTTGGCCGAGAGATCCGCAATAATCGTCTCGCCGCCGAGGGAATACTGACCAACGGCTACCAGGGGTTTCGTACCGGCGGGCAGATAGACGTCGACCCTCGATCCGAAGCGGATCAGGCCGAAGCGTTCCCCGGCAGCGACCAGTTGCCCCTCCTTGACGAAGCAAACGATCCGGCGGGCGACAAGACCCGCGATCTGGACCACGCCGTAGCGCCCGGACGGCGTGCGGATCACCAGCCCGTTACGTTCGTTGTCTTCGCTCGCCTTGTCGAGATCGGCGCTCACGAACTTGCCGGGCCGATAAACGATGCGCTCGACCTCGCCGGAGACAGGGCTGCGGTTCACATGAACGTCGAAAACGCTCATGAAAATGGACACCCGGGGAACCGCATCCGAGCCGAGGCCCAGCTCCGCAGGCGGGACCGCCATGGCCACGGAGGAAATCTTTCCATCCGCCGGCGCGATGATGAGACCGTCCCGCACCGGGGTGACCCGGACCGGATCGCGGAAGAAATAGACGCACCAGAGCGTCAGGACGACGCCGATCCAGCCCAACGGCCGCCAGATCAGGAACAGCACGAGCGACACGGCCGCGAAGATCCCAATAAAGAGGTAGCCCTCGGGATGAATCGGCGCGATCTGCTTGCGAACGGAGTCGATGATCGACATCAAACCTTCCTTTGCGGCGGACTGCTACTGAGCGGCGGGTGCCTCGTCAACGGGCAGGCTTTGGCTGCCACCCTCTTGCCAATTCTGTGGCATAAACGCAGGCGAAATCGGAGGAAAAATGCTCTCTTACGCCCAGCATTTCGAAGACGTCTATCTGATGCGCTGCTTCCGGGAGCGCAAGGAGGGGTTTTACATCGACGTCGGCGCCGGGCACCCGGTCATCGATAACGTCTCCTTCGCATTCTACCTCAAAGGCTGGCGCGGGATTACGGTCGAGCCGAACCCTTCACTCGCCCGCCTCTCCCGCAGCGTCCGGCCGCGCGATATCGGCGTCGAGACGCTGGTCGGCTCAGCGCCCGGCGAGGCCAAATTTTTTCTGGTCGATGACTTTCACGGTCTTTCGACCATGATCGGCGAAAACGCGCGCGCGGCGGCCGAAAACTACGGCAAGAAATCGAACGAACTCACTTTGCCGGTCACGACGCTCGCCGAGCTTTGCACAAAGCACCAGCCCCAGACGATCGACTTCCTGAAGATCGACGTCGAGGGCGCCGAAAAAGACGTGCTCGAAGGTGGCGACTGGAAGCGCTATCGCCCGCGCGTCGTGGTGATCGAAGCGACGATGCCCGCCTCCCCCGAGCCGAACTGGAGCGGATGGGAGCCCTTTTTGCTAGCGCAGAACTATCGCTTCGTGTTCTTCGACGGCTTGAACCGATACTACGTGGCGGAAGAAGAAGCCGCGCTTGCGGCGCATTTCGAAGCGCCGGTGAATCCCTTCGACAAGGCGATCCAGCTCAGCCGCTACCGCAAGGCGCTGGAGGACGCGTCTCATCCCGACCACCGGCTCGCGCATGTTCTTGCGGAATCCGTCCTCACCCGCGCGCCGCTGTTTTCGCAAAATTTTCTGGTCGAGTTGCTCACGGCAGAAATGAATCCTGCCGCACTCGCCCATCCTGCGACCGAGCAGGACATCCTTTCCGTCTTCAACCGCCTGCTGGGCCGCGAGCCGACGCCAGAAGAAATGCAGGAAGCCCGGCACGCTGCCAGAGGCAAAACGCTAGGCGAGCTGTATCGAACCGTGGTGGAGCTCGACGCCGTGCGCGCGGCACTCGGCCGGATCTCCGGCAGCTACGCCTGGTAATCCTTACGGATCTATTTGCGCCGCGTATCTGCGAAGGCGTTGCCGCCGCGGCGCAATGAAGTCATGGCTTGAAGGGCCACGTGAGCTGAGAGCCGAACTCAGCGGGCACCGGATCGCCCTTGATCCCAACTTCGGCAGGCCACGAACCATCGGTGGGAAGATGGTAAGTACCGAACAGCCGGTCGATCCAGGGAAAATGGATCGCAAAATTTTTGTCGATGGGTTTTACCGCGTGGTGCCAGTGGTGAAAGCGCGGTGTCACCAGCACCTGCTCCAGCCATTTGAGCCGCCACTTCATGTTGACGTGAATGAAGGTCGCTTGCGCGGCGACAATCCCGAGCCAGATATAAAGCGCCTGCTCGGCAAAGCCGATGACGAACAACGGCACGAGGATCAGCCCGCGCGTTACCACGGTGTCCACGACATGCAGCCGCGAGCCGGCCAGCCAATCCATATTGCGCGAGGAGTGGTGGATCGCGTGAAACGGCCAGGCCCAGCGAATGCGATGAAAACTTCGATGCACCCAATACTGCGTCAGATCGGCGACAATCATGATGAGTATAACCTGCACCGCAATCGGCAGGCTTTTTACTTGCATGCCGATCGCTTCAGCCTGCCAGGACTGCGAGACCAATGTGGCCGGCAGCAAGGTGAAGAAGGTCAGGAGTTCGACAGCGATATGGCTGACGATGAAATAGATGCCATCGGTCGTCCATCCGGGCCGAAACGTTCCCTGCTCCGGCTTCAACGGAAACAAGCGCTCCAGCGGCACGAATACAAGGCTGAGCAGCACGACGTTCAATACCAGCCAATCCAGGCCGAGATGCACCGGTGCCTGGCGTTCGGGATCGATCTCGACGCCCGCGCCGCCAAGGATCACCGCCCCGCAGCTAAGGGCGATTCCGGCGAGGCCGAGGGTTTTTCGTGGCCTCAGCAGAACATTCAAGGCGGAGAAGAAAAAAGCGGCGATGATGGCAAGCGTAAGCACGCCGCGCATCAGCGCGATGGGATAGTGCGCCCTCAACTCGTTGATGGTCAGCCATTCGTGGAAATGAAAGACCAGAACAGCGAAGAACGATCCTGCGCCGAGCAACAAGCCGATGAGCCCGGAGAACCAGCCCGAGCCGAAATGCTGCGGGCCACGGTCGCCAAGGATTTGCTCGAACCACAGGTCCAACCGTGTGTAGGATCGATCAGGATCGCCCGGCGAGGCCATTCGCATTCCCCAAGGCCGATTCTCGCATAGTACGCCGCGTACTCGTCGAGCGCTATTCCGCGGCCTCGACCTTTGAGACAGACGGATCGGCAGGCGCGGGCTCGCTTTTCGCAACCGTGGGCGGGACTGCATTCGGCTTTTCGCGCGGCGTAAGTTCGTCCGCCACCTCACGCAGCTTTTCGCGCGCAGCATCTGCCTCGCGCTGACGATTCCACATGCCGGCGTAGAGACCGCCTTTCGCAAGCAGCTCATCGTGGGTACCGCGTTCGACGATCTGCCCCGCTTCCAGCACCACGATGTTGTCGGCGTTGATCACGGTCGAAAGGCGATGCGCGATCACGAGCGTCGTGCGCCCCCTGGCGACGCGCTCCAGCGCATCCTGAATTTCCTTCTCGGTATAGGAGTCGAGCGCCGAGGTCGCTTCGTCGAGCAGCAGAATCGGCGGCCCTTTCAGAATCGTACGCGCGATGGCGACGCGCTGCTTCTCGCCGCCGGAAAGCTTCAGCCCGCGCTCGCCGACTTCGGTTTGGTAACCTTGCGGCAACAACTTGATGAAGCCGTCGATCTGCGCGAGCTCCGCGGCCCGTTCGATTTCCTCGTCGGATGCATTCCAGCGGCCATAGCGAATATTGTAGCGGATGGTATCGTTGAACAGCACCGTATCCTGCGGAACCATGCCGATCACGGCACGCAGACTTTCCTGCTTCACATCGCGGATGTCCTGGCCATCGATGCTGATGCGCCCGCCCGCGACATCGTAAAAGCGATAGATCAGCCGCGAGATCGTGGACTTTCCCGCGCCCGAAGGACCGACGATTGCAACGGTGTGTCCGGCCGGTACCTCGAAGGAAATACCCTTTAGAATTTCGCGCTCGGGATCGTAGCTAAAGCGCACGCCCTCGAAGCGCAGCGTACCCTCGCGCACGACGAGCGGCTTCGCGTCCGGTGAGTCTTTGATTTCCGGGTTGCGATTGAGAATCCCGAACATGTGTTCGATGTCGATGATCGCCTGCTTGATCTCGCGGTAGAGCATGCCCATGAAGTTCAGCGGGATATAAAGCTGAATCAGCATCGCGTTGATCATCACGAAATCGCCGACGGTCCGGCGGCCAGCCTGAATATCGAAAACGCAAAGCGCCATCATCACGGTGAGGCCGAGCGTGAAGATCGTCGCCTGCCCCGCATTCAGGATCGCAAGCGAGGTATAAGTCTGCACGCCTGCCTTCTCGTACTTCGCGATGGAACGGTCGTAGCGCTCGCTCTCGCGCTTCTCGGCGCCGAAATATTTAACGGTTTCGAAGTTAATCAGACTATCGACCGCTTTGGCGGTCGCATCGGTGTCCGACTCGTTCATCGTCTTACGGATTTTGATCCGCCATTCGGTCGCACGATACGTGTAGGCCATGAAGGCGATCATGGTCACGATGACGATAATCGCATAGCGCCAATCGAACGCGAGCAGCATGATGCTGATGACAAGACCGAGTTCGAAGATCGTCGGCGCAAGCTGCAACACAACCAGGCGCACGAGTTCTTCAATGCCGTTGCGGCCGCGCTCGAGCACGCGCGTGAGCCCGCCGGTCTTGCGCTCCAGATGAAACCGCAGCGACAAGGCATGCATGTGATCGAAGGTCAGCTGCGCAAGCCGCCGAACCGCATGCAGCGCGACTTTCGCAAACAGGCCGTCGCGAAGCTGCGTGATCAGGGCGACGCCGATGCGCGCTCCACCATATAGCAACACGAGCACGATCGGCGCACTCGCGATCGCGAACCAGCCGGCCGCGGGAACGGGCTTGCCTTCCGACAGGGTGACCAGCGAATCCGTCGCCCATTTGAACGTGAACGGCATCAGGACGGTGACGAGCTTGCCGAGCACCAGCAGGATGAATGCGAAGAAGACACGGCGCTTGAGATCGGGCCGCGAACCCGGCCACATATGTGGCCAGAGACCGACGATGGTCGAAAGCAGGGTCGCTTTATTGGCTGGGCCGGCGTCTTTCATTCTTTACTCTTGGCGGCCCTTCTGAAGACCGGTTTCGGCGGATAGGCGGCTCACGCACCGCCCGGCCAGATAAACAGCCAAAACCGGGGCGGATCGTCGCAATTCCGGCAGTTCACAGGGTTGTCGCAATCACCGATGCTATTTAGGTCTTCCTTGGCCCAATTCCGAGTCCCTCCATGCGCTTGTTCGCGACCTTTATCCTCTCCGCAATGTTTTTCGCCGCTTCCGCCCTGCCCGGCAGCGCGCAGAACGCTAGCGCACGGACCCCGCTGGGGCCGGCCACGATCGAGGCGAGCCAGAGCGAAAACGGGATCCGGCTGAGTATAGCGGTAGCAGGCGCAGAACCGCAGGTTTTTGACGGCGTCGGCGAAGCCCTCGTGCCGCTGCGCGCCGGGAACCGCTCGGGGCCGATTCTCGTGCTCGATATCGATCGCGACGGCATCGACGAAATCTTCGTGCGCACATCGGTTCGAGAACGCGGTCTTCTGCTCGTATTTCGCTGGGACGCCACCACGAACGGCTACGCGCCGGTAAACTTCACGGAAGATACCGGCGCTCCGAAGCAATATCTCCTGGTCCATCTTTCGCAGCCCGTGACGGTGAACGGGAATGTGGTCGAGGCGAACCACGACAGCAACGAAGGCGGCCGCAAGCGGCTGCGCGTGTTCCGCTATCGCTGGGACGGCACGGGCTTCGCCCAGAGCACCGATCACTAGTCTTATTTGAGCATGATCCCGCGGGTCGAGCCCCAGGGCACACGCTCTTGACGCCGTCCCGCGCGCGCTCCACATCGAAACCATGGCAGAAATCAAAACCGTATGTGTTTTTTGCGGCTCATCTCCGGGCCGCGACGGACGCTTCATCGACGATGCAAGAGCACTCGGCACCTTGCTCGGTAAAGAGAAAGTCGGCCTCGTCTTCGGTGGCGGCGGCGTCGGATTGATGGGCGCGGTGGCGCGCGCGGCAAGCGATGCGGGTGCGGAAGTCACCGGCATCATCCCGACATTTCTCGTCAATCGCGAACGACCGGAGGCCGCCCATTCGACCCGGACGATCGTCACCAGGGACATGCACGAGCGCAAGCACAAGATGTTCGAAATGTCGGATGCCTTCGTGGCGCTACCGGGCGGCATCGGCACGCTCGAAGAACTCATCGAACAACTGACCTGGATTCAACTCGGCCAGCATCAGAAGCCGCTCTTGATCCTGAATACGCAAGGCTTCTGGGATCCTCTGCTCGCGCTGCTCGATAATTTTCGCGACATGGGCTTTCTCGGGCAGCACGCAATCGACAACCTGCTCGTCGCCGACAAAGTCGAGGATATCCTGCCGATGCTGAAGAACGCGGCAGCCCCCGTTACGCTCTGGGCGCTGCGCGAGGACCAAGGCATATCGGAGAATATGTAGCGTTCAGACCGGCGCGTTGCTCTTCAGAAGTTTCCAGGTGATCGAATCCAGGAGCGCCTGGAACGATGCATCGATGATATTGGGCGAGACACCCACCGTGGTCCACTGCTCGCCGTTTTCATCGGTGGTTTCGATCAGCACGCGGGTAACGGCGCCGGTGCCACCATCCAGGATACGCACGCGGAAATCCGTGAGCGAAATACCTGAGATGTAAGTCTGATACTTGCCGAGATCCTTGCGCAGCGCGACGTCGAGCGCGTTGACAGGACCGTTACCCTCACCCGCAGAAATGAACGTCTCGCCGCCGATGCGCACCTTCACGGTCGCTTCGGCCACCGTCACCAGTTCGCCCTTGGCATTATAACGGCGCTCGACGTTCACGCTAAAGCGCTCGACATCGAAATAGTCCGGCACCTTGCCGAGCATGCGGCGCGCAAGCAGTGCGAAGGAGGCGTCCGCCGACTCGTAGGAATAGCCGATCGCTTCACGGCGCTTGACTTCCTCAAGAAGATACACGAGCCGCGGGTCGTTCTTGTCGGCCACGATGCCGAGGCGCTCCAGTTCGGCAAGCACGTTCGACTTGCCGGCCTGGTCGGACACCATGACCTTGCGACGATTGCCGACCGCCTCCGGCAACACGTGCTCGTAGGTCG
>CAUJKG010000156.1 GCA_963205465.1 Pseudomonadota bacterium
ACGGTGAGCGCGAGCGGCTACAAGACGCGGCCGTTCGATCTGATCCTGCAGGAAGTGCGCGAGTTCTTCGCGGTTCACGCCGCCGAAGGCACGCATGCCGGCGGCATCCATCTGGAAATGACCGGCCAGAACGTCACCGAATGCACCGGCGGCGCACGTGCGATTTCTGCGACCGACCTGAAGGACCGCTACCACACGCATTGCGATCCGCGTCTCAATGCGGAGCAGGCGATTGAAATGGCGTTCCTGGTGGCCGACTTGCTCAAGAAGGGCCGCGTCGAACGCGCACGCCCGATCTCGGCCGTAGCCGGGTTCTAGTTCTTCGTCATTCCGGACGCGCGTAAGCGCGATCCGGAATCCAGTAACCTTCGGTGCTAGAGATTTGGCGCATGCGGTTACTGGATTCCGGGTTCGCGAGCTTTGCTCGCGCCCCGGAATGACAAGTTATGAATTCGGTATCGGTCTGAACGCCAGCGCCCGGCCGATGATGTAAGCCATGCCGCCCTGCCAGACGACGAACAGGATGGCGAGGCCGTGAACGAAGCCGCCGCTTTCCACGAAATAGAGCAGAGTGCCCGCGAGCGTACCGAAGATGATAGTCTTGAGCGGCGCGCGGTTCACGCGGAAGTCCTCGCTCGCGATAATCAGGGCCGCGGACGTGAAGACCGAGCCGAGCATTCCCGAGATCAGCCCGATCACGACCAGAAGATTGCGCACTTCCGGATCATGAAGGATGACCGCGATCTTGTAGGCCACCCACCAGCCGATCGCGACACCGACGAAGACGATCACCATGGGAATCGGATTGTGCGATTCCCATGAATAGATGCCGAGCACGAGCACGATGCCGAAGAACAGGGCCGGCAGCATCGGCACCCCGAACAGTTCGGTCCCCGGAATGTTCACATAGGTGGAAAGCAGACCCGAAATGACCCCGCAGACGGCGAGGATGATGCCGGCTTCTTTCTGGGTCTGATACTTGCGTGCCATTGCCGCGCTTCTCCTTGATTTGCCTGTATTCTACCGCAATGCGGGCGCGACGGAAGCCAGCATTGCCCACGCTTCCCCCGGAGGTTAGACGGTTGTCATGAGCGCAAAAGACCGCCTTTCCATCGCGATAGCACAGCTGAACCCCACGCTCGGCGACGTCGCGGGCAACGCCGCGAAGGTGCGCGACGCCCGCGCGCGGGCGGCCGTCGAAGGGGCGGATATCGTGGTTTTCCCCGAACTCTTCATTGCCGGCTACCCGCCCGAGGATCTGGTACTCAAGCCCGCCTTTCAGGCGGCCTGCCGCTCGGCAATCGAGGAAATCGCCCGGGAAACCGCGGACGGCGGCCCCGCGCTTCTGCTCGGCACCCCGTGGGTCGAGGATCGCAAACTCTTTAATGCGGTGTGCCTGCTGGACGGCGGCCGGATCGCGGCCGTCCGCTTCAAGGTCGATCTCCCGAACTACGGCGTATTCGACGAGAAGCGCGTGTTCGTGGCCGGCCCGCTGCCGGGACCGATGGATTTTCGAGGCATCCGCATCGGCGCGCCGGTCTGCGAGGATATCTGGACGCCGGACGTGGTCGAGTGTCTGTCCGAAACCGGCGCCGAAATCCTGATCGTGCCGAACGGTTCGCCTTACGACCGCACCAAGCAGGACGTGCGGCTTTCGCATTCGGTCGCCCGCGTCACCGAGAGCGGCCTGCCGTTCATTTATGTGAACCAGATTTGTGGGCAGGATGAACTCGTTTTCGACGGTGCGTCCTTCGCACTGCATGCGGATCGCTCGCTCGCATTCCAGTTGCCGGAATTTCAGGAATGCGTCGTTGTTACGCGGTGGAAGCGGGAAGGCGGCACCTGGCGCTGCGAAAACGGTCCGGTAACGCCGGACATTGAAGGCGACGCGGCGGATTACTGCGCATGCGTGCTCGGCTTGCGCGACTACGTGAACAAGAACGGCTTCAAGGGCGTCGTGCTCGGTCTTTCCGGCGGCGTCGACTCCGCACTTTGCGCGGCGATGGCGGTCGACGCGCTCGGTTCCGATCGTGTGCATGCTGTGATGCTGCCGTATCGCTACACCTCGGAAGATTCGCTGAAGGACGCCGCCGACTGCGCCAAAGCGCTCGGCCTGCGCTACGACATTGTGCCGATCGCCGATGCGGTGGAGGGGTTGGAGAAGACGCTCGCGGAAATGTTCAAGGGTACGAACCGCGACATCACTGAAGAGAATCTCCAGTCGCGTGCGCGTGGCACCATCCTGATGTCGATCTCGAACAAGTTCGGGCCGATGGTGGTGACGACCGGCAACAAGTCGGAGATGTCGGTCGGCTATGCCACGCTTTATGGTGACATGAACGGCGGCTATAATCCGATCAAGGATCTCTATAAGACCGAAGTGTTTCGCTTGAGCGAACTTCGCAACCACTGGAAGCCAGCGGACGCGAAGGGACCGAACGGCGTCGTCATTCCGCAAAACATCATCACAAAGCCGCCGACGGCGGAACTGCGCGAGAACCAGAAGGATCAGGATTCACTCCCGCCTTACGACATTCTCGACGGCATCCTCGAACGCTTGGTGGAGCGCGAGGAATCCGTATCGCAGATCGTCGACGCCGGCTACGAGAAGGAAACCGTGCTGAAAGTGGCAAAGCTTCTCGACATCGCCGAATACAAGCGCCGGCAGGCCGCACCCGGCGTGAAGGTGACGCTGAAGAATTTCGGCCGCGATCGCCGCTATCCGATCACCAACCGCTTCCGGGATAACGGCGCGAAGCCCGCCGAACCGGATCAGAGTTTATCGAGCGGTGCCATCGCCGCGCGCATGGAAGTGATTGATTTTTGAATCCGTGAAACCCTCCCCACAAGGGGGAGCGAGAGTAAAAGAAGCTAGCGCACCAGCGCCGCGCCATCGCAGCGCACGCCGTTGACCCAGACATCGGCTTCGCCGATTCCGATCCCGAGCGCCTTGAGCACGTTATTCAGCACGCCGTCGATTGCCGGTGTTACCGGAGACAGGATCGATCGGATGAGCGCAGTCAGAATGCCCGTGGGTGTCAATGAAAGCAGGCCACCCGCGCTTACCGTGAGCGTCAGGTTGTTCACGAGGCTCGCGGTCAGCGATTGCGTGAAATGACTGGTCTTCACGTTTTTCGAGGTCAGGCTCGCGATATCGGCATGGCGAAAAACCACGTTTGTATCGCTCATGTTCGTGACTTCCGCGTTGGCCTTGCCGGTCGCGGTGATGAGCCCGGCCACGTTCGCGATGCTCGCATTGATCATGTTCGGCGGGCTGCCCAGCGTCTTCCAGCCCGAAAGCGTCGTGGGTTCCGCGATCCAGGCGTTGAGCGCCGAAGGCCGCACGGCAAGCGTGACCCGCAGGTCGTTTGCCGGATTGGGGCCGCAGGAAATATCGGCAAGCCGTGCGCGCGCCGCGGCGATATCGAGATAGACCGGCACGCGAAGCGTGACGCCTGCAAGCAGCCCCGAGCCGCCGACCTCTGCGATCAATCGCACGCGCGTTTGCGCGGTGTACACTTCGACGCCGTCCGCGCCGAAGCGAATCCAGGGCGAGGACTGCGGCCGTTCTCCGACCGTGATGCCGAGCTGTGTGCTGACGAGTCCCGGCACGTTCAGGCTCGAAGTAATGTCGACCTGGTTCTTGCCGTTCGCGACTTCCGCGACTGCCTGAATGAGCGATAGCGCCGTTGCCTTGGCTTGCAGCGCGGTTGCACCTTGCCCGAACGTCAGCGAGTTACTCTGTCCGAAGTCAACGAGTTTGTTGACGTAAAGCTTCACGTTGTTGGCGTTGGAATAGTTCTTCAATTGCCGGAGCGCGAAATCGACCTGCGCGCCCGCGCCGCTCGCTTGCGCGACGCTGATCATTGCATCGAGCACTTGCCCCGCCGACACCCTTGCCGCTGCGAGATCCTGATAAGTGCCGGCCTGACCCACCACCGAAGTGCCGAGCGTATTCGAGAACTTGAACAGATCGACATTGAAGCCGGCGAGCGCGTTGTAATCCATGACGGTCAGCGAGACGTTGCCGCCGAGCAGGCCGCTCAGGAACGCATTGAGAATGCCGCCGTCGAGGGAGAGCAGACGGGAGCCGATGGTGAAGGCCGCCTGCGCGGTTGAAACAGCGGTCGCGCGCGTGGCGACATTCATGGTGCTTTCGGGCAGAAAGCTTTTGCCGAAAAATGTCTGCGCCTTGCTGTCGAGTTCGACCATTACGGCATTGACGGGCGCACTATTCGGCACGAAGCGCGCATTCACCGGAATCGCCGGATCGGCCGTATAGGTGCCTTTGACGATACGGATGTCGCGCACGCCGAACACGCCGTTGTCGCGCACGGTCGCACTCGCCGCCTGGAGCGCTTTGTCCGGGTCGCGCGCAGCGGCGATGGCCGCGAGATCGACCGCGCTCTGCGCGCGTCTGCGCTCGACAAAGACGGAGGCGACGTCCACGCCGATCGCGAGTGCGCCGATCGCGCAGACTGCAAAGGTCGCTCCCGTGACGGCGACTCCGCCGCGCTCGCTCCGCAGGAATGCGCGAAATGAGAGCCGGCGGGGTGTCATCAATAGCCACCCCGCCGGACGACCGCGCTGCGCGCGATCGTTTTCGAAGGTAAGGGGATCAAACCTTCGAAAGCAAAAATAACGGAACGTGACGCGTCGTAGCGAACCGACACGTTGAAGAGGTTTGCGTCACTGGTAGAGGTCGCCGCCGAAACCGTGAGGTAATTGCGATCGATCAGCGGATAGCTGCCGACGATCGCGTTGACCTGGTTTTGCGCGAGCGTTGCCCGCTCGCTTTCGGTGAGGCCCTGAATGCTCGCCCGCGCCGCTTCCGCCGCAAGCTGCTGCACGGAATGCACGGTGCCGAAATACATGGCGAAGATGAGAATGCCGAGCAGCACCAGAAAAAACAGCGGCCCCACGATGGCGAACTCGATGGCGGCGACCCCTGATTGGTCGCGCAGCCAGCAAGGCAGCTTGCGCCGCAGGTTTCGCCTTCCGTGGGGCCGCCAAGCCAGTGCAGAGAGCCTTTGAAACACGAGCATGTCTTCGCCAGAAGAGAGCATAAAATAGAAATACAACCATAGAGAGCAAATATAACCTAGAGGTTAAATTTATAGTATGCTCTACTTATAGGTGTAAAAGGCAGAAGTTTTTTGGTGGCGTTTCAAGGCCTTGCTGCCTAAGAGCTTGCGGAAAGGAATCCGAGAGCCGCTGAAAATGTCCGGCCCCATTGTTCGTTTCGCGCCGTCGCCGACGGGTCTGATCCATATCGGCAATGCCCGGACCGCGCTTCTGAACGCGCTGTTCGCGCGCAAGCACGGCGGCACCTTCCTCCTGCGGCTGGACGATACCGATCGCGCGCGTTCCGAGGAGCGCTTCGCCGAAGCGATCAAGCGGGATCTCGCCTGGCTCGGCATATCCCCGGGCCGGATCGAAACGCAGTCCTCGCGGATCGGCCGCTACGAAGCGGCGCTTGCGAAGCTGCGGGAGCAGGGCCGCGCCTATGCCTGTTACGAGACCGAGGAAGAACTCGACCGCAAGCGCAAGCGCCAGCTCGGCCGCGGCCTGCCGCCGGTTTACGACCGCGCGGCGCTGCGCTTGAGCGAAGCGGAACGCGTGAAGCTGGAGGCCGAAGGCCGCAAGCCTTACTGGCGCTTCAAGCTCGATCATCGCGTGGTGAAATGGGACGATCTCGTGCGCGGCGAGATCGCGATCGATACCGCCTCGCTCTCTGATCCTGTTGTATGCCGTGCCGATGGCACCTGGCTCTATTCGTTGGCCTCCGTCGTCGACGACATCGACATGAACGTCACGCACGTCATTCGCGGTGAGGACCACATCACCAACACCGCCGCGCAACTCGATATGTTCGTGACACTCAGCGGCGAGGAACCCATCTTCGCGCACCATAATCTTTTGACGTTGCCGGGAGGCGAGGGGCTGTCGAAGCGTTTTGGATCGCTTTCCTTGCAGTCGCTGCGCGAAGCGGGTCACGAGGCGCTGGCGATTGCCGCCGCCGCCGTGCTGACGGGTACTTCGCTTGCGGTCGAGCCGGTCGAGAGCCTCGATGCGCTCGCGGAAAAAATCGATTTCAAAAAGATTTCGCACGGCCCCGCGCGCTTCGACCCTGCCGATCTTGATGGCTTGACGGCAAAGACGCTGCACGCCGCACCTTATGCGGCGGTCGCCGGACGTCTCGAAGAGCTTGGCATCGGCGGCGGGGAAAAATTCTGGCTCGCCGTGCGCGGAAATCTCTCCCGATTCAACGATGCCAAAGAGTGGTGGGACGTGATTTCCTCACCGCTCGAAAGTAAGACCGCGGATAATGATCGCGACTTTCTAAAACTTGCCGAGACGCTGCTGCCTGCCGAGCCTTGGGGCGACAAAATTTGGGACGAGTGGCTTGCCGCGATCAAGCCCGCCGCCAACCGCAAGGGGCGGGAGCTCTTTCACCCGCTGCGCATCGCGTTGACGGGCCGCGAGAACGGACCCGAACTGCGCGCACTGCTTCCCTTGATCGGAAGAGCACGCGCGGTAGCGCGGCTTCGCGGCGAAACAGGTTAGGAAATTAGCGGACTGGATAGAACTGCGGGCCGACCACGCGCACCTTGCGCTTGCCGTCTGGGGTCGTCTGCGCGGCCGGCGGCGTCGGGGTAGGCGGTTCGAACAGGGAGTTGTTCGGCGCGTTCTTCTGTTGTGGCTGCGCCAGCGGACCGATCTTCGGCTGCGAAAGCTGCTTCGCGCGCTGTTCGGTCACGATGATGTCGCCACGCTGGATGGTCTGATCCTGCCCGAGTGCTTCGGCCCAAGTTTGGCCGGGACCACGGCACGAGCAATTCGGATTGTATTCGGTGCGATACTTGAAAGCGTTCGGCATCGCCGAATAAAGCTGGCCCGAGAGCGAAACCGCCTGCTGAATGTCCTGGCCCGGGTTGGTGTAGGTATAGAGCGCAACCTCGGCCGCCGGGCACTGGCGCTTGCAGAGCGCCTCGTCTTCGCCAAAGCGCGACTGGACCGTCGAGAAGCTGACGGGGAAGAACGCGCCGTCGCACATCCGCACGCAGACGGTGCGGAAGCCCGCGCCTTCCGGCATCGTATTCGGATTCACATTCACGTCCGGGCTTTCGTCGTTGCTGCCGAAGAGCTGCTCGAGGAAGCCGCGCGGGCGCGCGGGCGGCAGCGCCACGTTCCGGTACTGTGGGCCGCAATTGTTCTGGTTCAGCGAAATCAGGATCTGCCGGCGCTGCAGGTCGCGCGTGTAGTTCGCGTCCGAATTGCCGCCGCGGATCTGCGAGAGCTCCTGCTGCATGCGATCGAGGTTCGCGCGCATGCGGTCGATCTGCGGCTCCAGCGCGTTGCACTGTTCAGGCCGCTGGCTGCCGCCGAAAATGAAGAAGCCGCGGCGCTCGCAGCCGAGGCGGCGCGCGGTATTGATCGCGTTGTCGAGTTCCTGCCGCTGCTTGACGATGGCGTCCTCGTAGCGCCCGACCTGTTCGCTGGTGGCGCCCGCTGGCCCACGGTTCAACTGCACGAGTGCGGCTTCGAGCCGCTGGCAGGTCGGGTTCGCAGTATTGGTCGGCGGCTGCTGATAGTTCGGCGGTGGCGGGGCGTTCGGTACGTTGGCAGGCGGCAAGGGTTGCGCGGCCGCCATGCCCGTCAGGGCAGCGACAGTCGCAAACACAAGGCCGTAACGCCGCTCGATACGCATGAATCGGTCCGCCTTACCCGAAGGATTCGCGCTAAAGCACAGAATATCGTGACCGAATGATGATGGCGAGGCGGAGCGCCTGCTTGCGCCGGAACTGTGGGTATCGGGCTATTCTGCGTCCGGCTGGACAGCCGGAGCCGCCGCGGCAAAGGCCGAGTGATTCTGCGCGGCCGCGTCCACCGCCGCGATCTTCGGGAACTTGCCCATATCGACCTTGTAGCGCCGGGCGTTGAATACCTGCGGCACGAGGCAGATATCGGCGAGCGTCGGCTGCGGCCCGAAACAGAACGGCGCCGGCGCGATCATCTGTTCCAGCGCGGCGAAACCGGTCGCGATCCAGTGCCGCGTCCACTCATCGACCGTCTCGAGTTTCAGCCCGATCGTCTTCAGCATGTAATTGCGCGGCCCCGTATTGCCGAGCGGATGGATATCCATCGCGACCAGGTCGGCGGCCGCGCGCACCCTCGCACGCGCGAGCGGGTCACTGGGGAGAAACGGCGGCTGCGGATGCACCTCGTCGAGATAGTTGATGATCGCAAGCGACTGGATCAGCACCTCGCCATCGTCGAGTTGCAGCGCCGGCACGCGCGCCTGCGGGTTCAGCGAGACGAACGCCGCTTCGGTGTTCTTGCCCTGCACGAGATGAATCGGAACCGTCTCGTAAGAGATGCCCTTCAGCGCCAGCGCAATGCGCACGCGGTAACTCGCGGAAGAACGGAAGTAGGAATAAAGCTGCATGACGGGGCTGCCTCTAGTCTTTCCGCTGCATGTGCGCCCGGACCGCCTCGGCCACTGCGCGATCGTCTGCGCGCGGCGACGGCGACAAGCCGGAAACTACGCCTTCCTGATCGGGCGCTGGCCGGTTCTGGCTCATCTTCGCCTTGCCTTCGATCTTTTCGACGTGAAGCCGCACGCCCACGATGCCTTTGATCTGCCGCGCGATGAAATCTTCCGGCGCGTCGGAAACCTGCCACGGTTTTTCGAAGCCCGCCTCGAAGCGGTTGGTGAGCGTTTCGACCTGCTCGCGCAGCGCTCCAGCATCTTCGAAGATTTCGAGCCGGCCGCTCGCCACGATCATCGAGTAGTTCCACGTCGGGACGACCTTGCCGTGCTCCCGCTTCGATGCGTACCAGCCGGGAGAGATGTAAGCGTCCGCGCCCATGAACAGCGCCAGCGCAGGCTTGGAAAGGTCGCTGTCCTTCCACTGCGGATTGCCGCGCGCGAGATGGCCGGCGATCACCCCGTAAGGTGCGGCGCTGGCGTCGTAGATGACGGGCAAGTTGCTGACGATCGGTCCGTCCGCGCCGACCGTGATCAGCATCGCCAATCCCGATGCCGCGATCTGTTGCTGGAGTGCGCCGAGATCCGTTTCGCGAAACGCGGGAGGATTGTAGAGCATGGCTAGTCCGGTAACTCCTCCTCCATATCGGCAAGCGAAGCCGCACGCGCCGTGACGGTGTCGAGCACGCGCTCGAACGCCGCGCGGTCTTCCGCCGATACGTCGCCGAACATGCGCTGTGACAGCGCCTGCGCGGCCGGCGCGATCGATTCATAGACTTCGAGGCCGATGGGGCTCAAGGAAAGAAACGCTTCGCGCTTGTCGTCCCGGTTGGCGCGTTTGGCGAGCATTTTCTTTCTGTTGAGGGTTGCGACGGCGCGCGATACTTTGGTCTTGTGCATATGGCTGCGCGCGCCGATCTGCTTCGCGGTCATGGTGCCGAATTCGCCGAGCTGCGCGATCACGCGCCACTCGGCGATGCCGATGCTGTATTTCGTCGCGTAGGTACGCGCGGTCGCCTGACTGACGAGGCTTGCCGCCACCACGAGCCGGTAGGGCAGGAAGTCTTCCAGCCGCAGCACAAAGCCTTCCTTGTTTGACACTGGTTTCATTTGTAACTATTTTGCATGGAAGCAGTTCGCGTGGCAACCCATGCGACAATAGTCAAAACAATAACGCGGGCAATCGCGAAGGGGAGACCGGCCGCCGGGAGTCGCCATCGTCAGGAGCCGCTGTCGCAGCGGTGTCTTGCCATGGATGAAGTTGCCGGCGAACGACATCCTTCCGGTGCATTCGAATATGGAGCGGAAACGGTAATGGCAACTTTCGCGTCGACCGGCGACCTCACCGAAAAGAACGTCACCTTTGAAGAGATCGGCCGCGATCTCTACGCCTTCACCGCGGAAGGCGATCCCAATTCCGGTATTATTGTCGGCGACGACGGTGTGATGGTCATTGACGCGCAGGCAACGCCGGTGATGGCCAGAGACGTCATCGATCGCGTGCGCAAGGTCACGGACAAGCCGATCACGCATGTGCTGCTGACGCATTATCACGCCGTACGGGTGCTCGGCGCTTCCGCTTATAACGCGAAGGCCATTCTTGCTTCCGATGCCACGCGCGACCTCATCGTCGAGCGCGGCAAACAGGATATGGATTCGGAGATCGGCCGGTTTCCACGGCTGTTTCGCGCGCAGGAATCCATTCCGGGATTGACCTGGCCGACGATCACGTTTCCGGGCGAACTCACCGTCTGGCTTGGCAAGCGTGAAGTGAAGATCCGCCATCTCGGCCGTGGCCATACCGCGGGCGATGTGGTCGCCTACGTGCCGGATGCGAATGTGGTCTTTTCCGGCGATCTCGTCGAATATCACTCCGCCTGTTACTGCGGCGACGCGCATTTGCAAGATTGGCCGCAGACCTTGGGCAAGCTCGCCGAGCTCGGCGCGCAAGCGCTGGTGCCGGGCCGGGGTGCGGCGCTGAAGAGCGCTGCACAGGTGCAGGATGGCATCAAGCTTACGCGCGCATTTCTGTCCGATCTTTACCAGAGCGTTGCCCCGGTCGCGCAGAAGGGCGGCTCGCTCAAGGATGCGTGGCATGCGGCGCGTACCGCGATGGACACAAAATACGCCTCTTTCGCGATCTACGAGCACTGTATGCCGTTCAATGTTTCGCGCGCCTATGACGAGGCCAAAGGGATCGAGCATCCGGTGATCTGGACTGCCGAGCGGGATCGCGAGATGTGGAGTGCCCTACAGAGCTAGAGCGGGGAGAGAAACCGAATGCGTTCGCTGGTCGCCATTTTTATCTCGATTGTTTTGTCCGCGCCGGCGCTGGCCCAGGCGCAGGCACCGAAGAGTCGTGAGGAACTTATGCTGCAGACCCAGCGTCTTGCGCTGGACAACATCCACTCGGCGCGATGCGGTGCCGATCGTTGCAAGCCTGCGACCGAAGAAGAGAAGAAGAATTTGCCGCTCTCGCTCACCGAGACGAGTCAGGTTTTCGGCCGCGGGATTTTCTCAGGCGGTGCGGCGGTCTGTGGCATCGACTGGAACAAGCGCAACTACGAGCCGATGATGGCTTATTGGCGCAAGCAGAAGAAAACCGAACGCCAGCTCGCGCTGATCAGCGTGATCCACGGCATCGTGATGGAGCAGATTCAGAGCAAGTTTGCAGGTGCCGAAGGCTGCCCGCCTGAAATGAAGCAAGACGTCGAAGCCAAAATCGATTTCAAACCCTAAGCCTCTCTGTCGCGGTGACAGCCAGATGAACGAACCGAACGCACGAAAGACTGTTTTTCAGTTTGGCTACCGCCGCAGCGCAGATCAGGATTCCCGCTCTCCTGTCCGCCGCCCGATCGTCATCGTCGGCGCGGGCCCGGTGGGGCTCACCGCCGCGATCGATTTTGCCCAGCGCGGTATCCCGACCGTCATTCTCGACGACGCGGATCGTATCGGGGAGGGGTCGCGCGCCATCTGTTTTTCCAAGCGTTCGCTGGAAATCATGGGCCGCCTTGGCCTCGGCGATAGGCTGGTTGAGAAAGGCGTGACCTGGAAGCTCGGCAAGGTATTTCTCCGCGAGCACCAGGTTTATTCGTTCGATCTGCTGCCCGAAGCCGGACACCGCATGCCGGCCTTCATCAATCTCCAGCAATATTATCTGGAAGGCTATCTGGTCGAGCGCGCTGCGGAACTGCCGGCGATTGATCTGCGGTGGCGCAATCGCGTGACCGGCGTGGAGCAGCAAGACGGCTTCGTGCGGCTGACGATCGAGACGCCCGAAGGCGAGTATCAACTCGATGCCGATTGGTGTCTGGCCTGCGATGGCGCGCGCTCCGCGGTGCGCGATTTCCTCGGGCTGAAATTCGTCGGGCATATGTTCGAAGAATGTTTTCTGATCGCGGACGTGAAAATGTCTGCGGAGTATCCGACCGAGCGGTGGTTCTGGTTCGATCCGCCGTTTCATTCCGGGCAATCGGCGCTCTTGCACCGGCAGCCCGACAACGTATGGCGGATCGATCTGCAATTGGGACCCGATGCCGATCCGGAAGAAGAAAAAAAGCCGGAACGCGTACTGCCGCGCCTGAGGCGCATGCTGGGCGAGCGGCAGTTCGATCTGGAATGGATTTCGGTCTACCGGTTTAACTGCGCGCGTCTTGCCAAATTCGTCCATGGCCGCGTCGTGTTCGTGGGCGATAGCGCGCATCAGGTTTCGGTGTTCGGCGCGCGCGGCGCGAATTCCGGCATTCAGGATGCCGAGAACCTGGTCTGGAAGCTCGCGCTGGTCTTGAAAGGGCAGGCCCCGGAGAGCCTGATCGAAACCTACGAGCTCGAGCGCGGACAGGCGGCAGACGAAAACATCGGCCATTCCACCCGCTCGACCGATTTCATTGCGCCGCGTACCAAGTCGGAACACTTGTTGCGAAACGCCGTGCTGGAACTTGCGCCGCATGCGGCTTTCGCGCGGCGCATGGTGAATTCGGGCCGCCTTTCGATGGCTTCGCGCTACGACACGCCGTTGTCCTCGCCCGACCGCGAAGTTTTCGCCGGCAGCGCGCAACTCGGCTTGCCCGTGCCGGACGCGCCGCTCCTGGATCGCGATGGCAAGCAGCGCTTCCTGCTCGAGACTTTGTCGGACGGGTTTGAGCTTCTCTATGTGAAGAACGGTGCCCGGCCCAATGTTCCGGACGGAATCCGGCTCAAGGTGATCGGAGAAGATTTCTCGGACATGGATGGGGCCTTTACCGAGCGTTTCGACGCAACTCCCGGTGCGGCTTATCTGTTGCGTCCCGACCATCATCTGTGCGCGCGCATGCGGGCCTATGATGGCGAACGCGTCCGCGAAGCCCTTGCCCGCGCGAAAGGATTGCTGAAATGACGGCGCTGAGGACCGAGTCTGCCTTTGCCGATCCCGACGCAGCCTATGAGATGCTCGTCACGGCACATCGCGGTGCGAGTGAAGCGGAAAGCGCGGCATTGAATGCGCGTCTGGTGCTGATCCTATCGAACCACATCGGCGATATCGGCGTGCTGCAGGAGGCGATTCGTCTCGCACAAACCGCTGGCAGCCGGCGTGCCGCGCCGCAGGATGCCGTTTAGACGGAGCAGACCGCAGGCGGAAACTATTGCCCCGCCGGTTCTGGCGGTTGACTTGTGTCAATTCTGCAACGCCTTGTGACATCGTGCGGTTATGGCCCTCCGATGCTTAAGCTTTGAGCACGTTGCCTAGATCGTGACGTTGCGAAAACCCCCGCCGATATTGGATTTTCTTCCCGAACAAGCGTTCGTGGTGCTTCGGGTGAGTGTGACCTTGCTCCCCGGCCTTAGCGGGAACGGCACTTCTGGGATCGAAATCGGGGTCACGATGAGGGGTATTGGAATGAAGAAGATTCTTGGGGCTGGCGCAGCGCTCGCGCTCATGGCCGGAACTGCTTTTGCCGCTGATGTGCCGGTCAAGGCCTATTACAAGGCGCCGCCGCCGGTTGCGCCGGTATGGGATGTGGCGGTCGGTGCATGGGTCGCATCCGATTACAATTTCCGTGGCGTGTCGCAGTCCAACCGTCACGCGTCGGCGGGCGCCTATTTTGAACTGCAGCTCAATACCGGCATCGGCCAGGTCTATGCCGGCGTCGCCGGCAATGCGATCAACCTCAATACCGGCACCGAAATGGATTTCTACGCCGGCGTCCGGAATACCTGGGGCAAATTCAGCCTCGACGTCGGTTACTGGTACTACTGGTATCCGAAAGAGCAGCCCGCTTTCGACACCGACTTCTGGGAAGTTTACGTCAAGGCGTCTTATGCTGTGACCGACGCATTTACGCTCGGTGCAAGCGTTTTCTATACGCCTGATCTGCTTCACCTCGGTCACGTGGCCGGTTCGGATGTCGGCGGCTTGTACGTCGAAGCGAATGCGAAGTATGTGCTGCCGTTCTCGAGCCCGACCTCTTATGGTCCGCTCGGCTCCTATGTTTCGGGTGCTGTCGGCTACTGGGACATCGACAATCCGAACAACTTCTTCGGAGGCAACGTCAGCTACGTTTACTGGAACGCTGGCATCGCTTTCACGCTGAACGCGCTGACGCTCGACCTGCGCTATCATGACACCGACCTCAGCCCGACTGAGTGCGTTGCCTTCACGGGCTTCGCAGCCGCCAACCGCTGGTGCTCGGGCACGTTCGTCGCGAAGCTGTCTTTCGACACGCTGCTCTCGAAGATCAAGAATTAAGCTTCCGCGAAGCTTGGAGAAGCGGGGCGGCGCAAAAAAGCGCCGCCCGATTTCTTTTTTTAGTCCGCTCTGGACTTCCCAACATTTTGGGCCACATAGCGGAGCATCGGAGGTCACGAGCCATGCTTCGCATTCTTGTTGCAGTAATTCTGTCGGCTGTGCTGCTGCCCGGCGCAGCGCCGGCGCAGGAGCCCGATCTTATCTTCAAGAAATCGACGGTCTGGCGCGCGCTGACCCCGAACGACAAACTCGCGACCTACGGCATCGATGATCCCGCAGTGGAGGGTGTCGCTTGCCATTTCACGGTACCGGAGAAAGGGGGCTTGTCGGGTGCGTTCGGCGTTGCCGAGGAGCGCTCGGAAATTTCGCTGTCCTGCCGGCAGACCGGTCCGGTCCGCTTCAAGAGCAAGTTCGAGCAGGGGGCGGTGGTGCTGCGCGAGTCCCGTTCGCTCTTTTTCAAACGGATGCAGATCGTGCGTGGCTGTGACGTGAAGCGGAACGTGCTCGTTTATCTGGTTTATTCGGACCGCCCGATCGAAGGCAGTCCAGACAACTCGACCTCGAGCGTGCCGATCATGCCCTGGGGTAGTTCCGATCAGGTCCAGCGCTGCGCGGATTACGTGAACAAATAAAAAGGGCGGCCTACGCCGCCTGGGTCCTGTCGCCTTTGCCGCGGGTTCAACGCGTGCAGGTGATCGCCACTTTTTCGGGGCAAGGCTTGCCGCCGCATAGATTTCCCTTCACGCCGCCCGGCACCGAGCCGGTGATTTCGGTCGGATCCATCCGGCCGAAGTCGATGACCGAGGCATATTGGTTGGCCTGACAGACGGCAGCGGCCATGGCCTTGCCGCAGGCTTCGCCCTTGATCAGACAATGGTCGATCCCGTAGCCGTCGGAGCTGTCGAGAACGAAGGTGCGCGTCTCGGCATTGGCGAGCGAGATGGACGCGAACAAGCAGGCGGCCAGCGCGGAAACGCGAATCGTTGTCATGTCAGAAATGCCCGTATCCCCGGAGACTTGTGTCTCCGCGCCGAGGTTGCGCCTTTTTGGTTGATGCTTCGTTAACGAGGGGAGCCGGAGCTCGTACTGGTCGGTAAAGAATCTGCTGAATCGGGTCAATTGCCAGAAAGTCGGGTCGGCCATGGTCCCGGGCCTCGTGAATTCACGCTGATATGAGACCGCCCTTGACGGCCCGCCCGCGCCCGAGCATGGTCCGCGCCATGTTCAAGGCCCACAACGCTTCCTTCGGCATTTGCCGCGAGATTATTCGCACCTGATCGCAGGCGCGGACGGGGCCGTTTATTCTCTAAAAACTGAGAGTCGAACGTCCGGTCCGTGGGACGGAGATGACTCATGGAGCTTCGGCTCTACAACACGCTGACCAAGGAAAAAGAGGTGTTCGCGCCGCTCGATCCTGCGCGCGGTGTCCGCATGTATGTCTGCGGGCCTACGGTCTATGACTTCGCCCATATCGGCAACGCGCGGCCGGTCATCGTCTTCGACGTGCTCTATCGCCTGCTTCGTCACTTGTATGGCGAGGGCGGGGTGAAATACGTCCGCAACATCACGGACGTGGACGACAAGATCAACGCGCGCGCCGCGCAGGAATATCCGGACCTGCCGCTGAACGAAGCGATCCGCTTCGTCACCGAAAAGACCGAACGCCAGTTTCACGAGGACGTCGATGCGCTGGGTTGCCTGCGCCCCGATGTCGAGCCGCGCGCGACCGAACACATCCGGGAAATGCGCGACCTGATCGACCGGCTGGTGCAGGCGGGCTTTGCCTATGTCGAGCAGGATCACGTGCTGTTCGAGGTCGGCACGATGCCCGACTACGGCAGGCTCGCGCGCCGCTCGCTTGACGAGATGGAAGCGGGCGCGCGAGTGGAAGTCGCCCCCTACAAGCGCAATCCGATGGACTTCGTGTTGTGGAAGCCATCGAAGCCGAACGAGCCCGGCTGGCCTTCGCCCTCAGGCATCACGACGCCGGGGCGTCCAGGCTGGCACATCGAATGCTCCGCGATGTCGTGGAAGCATCTCGGCGAGACCTTCGACATTCATGGCGGCGGCATCGATCTCGTCTTTCCGCATCATGAAAACGAAATCGCGCAATCGCGCTGCGCCTTCCATGCGCCGATCATGGCGAAGACCTGGATGCACAACGGCTTCCTGCAGGTCGAGGGCGAGAAGATGTCGAAGTCGCTCGGCAACTTCATCACGATCCGGCAACTGTTGAACGACTGGCCGGGCGAAGTGATCCGCTTTAATATGCTGCGCACGCACTATCGCCAGCCGATCGACTGGACGGTGAAGGGATTGGAGGAAAGTTTCGATACCCTGGCGTCATGGATGGGCGATGACTTCAATGCGGGGGGCGAAGCAAAAATTGCGGCATCCGTTCAGTATGCGCTGCTTGATGATCTGAATACGCCGGCGGCGATTGCGGAACTGCACGCGCTCGCCAAATCCGATCCTGTTGCGCTTGGTTCGACACTTCGCGCGCTTGGCTTCGCGCACAGACCGGAGAGCAAGCGGACGGTGGATACGGGAAAAGTAGACGCTCTGATCGACGCCCGGCTGGAGGCGCGCAGGTCGAAAAACTTCGCCGAGTCCGACCGCATCCGCGACGAGTTGAAAGCTATGGGCGTCGTGCTCAAGGACAACAAGGACGGCACCACCACCTGGGAGGTCGCGCGATGAATGCTTTCGCCGCCGCAACTCGGTTGAATCGGTTTTCCAGCCATTTGAATCGGAATCAGACTTTCCGCCTCACGGCTCATCCTGCTGAAAAAACACACTTTTCCGCCTTCGCGCTCTACCCGAACGCGAACTCCATTCCTTACCTCTTGAATCAAAAGGTGAAGCCATGAACGAGGACGACAAGCCGCCGTTTCCAGCTCACCGCACTTATTATGTCGTGCTGAAATACGTCGTCATGGCGCTCGGGATCCTGCTCGCCATCTATGTGTTCGGCCTGCTCTGGAGATGAACATGGCCCGCGAGCGGCTCTATCTTTTCGACACTACCCTGCGTGACGGCGCGCAAATGCACGGCGTCGATTTTACCGTGACCGACAAGCTTCGCGTCTCGCGGATGCTGGATGAGCTCGGCGTCGATTACATCGAGGCTGGAATTCCCGGCGCCAATCCGACCGACACCGCACTGTTCTCGGAAGATAACGGCATCAAGGCGAAGTTTACCGCCTTCGGCATGACCAAGCGGGCGGGTCGCTCTGCCTCGAACGATCCGGCGCTTTCCGGAACGCTTTCCGCCAAAGCAGATGCCGTCTGTCTCGTCGCCAAGGCGTCGGCTTTTCAGGTCCGCGTCGCGCTCGAGATCAAGCCCGAGGAAAATCTAGAAAGCATCCGCGAGTCGGTGAAAGCCGTTATCGAGTCCGGACGCGAAGCGCTGATCGACTGCGAGCACTTCTTCGATGGTTACAAGGACAATCGCGAATACGCGCTGGCCTGCGCCAAGGCGGCTTATGATGCGGGTGCGCGCTGGGTCGTGCTTTGCGATACCAACGGCGGCACGCTTCCGCACGAGATCGAAGCAATCGTCGCGGATGTCGTCAAAATGATCCCCGGCGATCATGTCGGCATCCATGCGCATAATGACACCGAACAGGCGGTCGCGAATTCGCTCGCGGCGGTGCGCGCGGGCGCGCGTCAGATTCAGGGAACGCTGAACGGTCTCGGCGAGCGTACCGGCAACGCAAATCTTTGTTCGATCATCCCGACGCTGCTCCTGAAGAAGGACTTCGCGGATAAGTTCGAAATCGGTGTGAAGCCCGAGCAGCTCACGACGCTCCGCCATTGCGCGCATTCGCTTGATGAAATCCTGAATCGCGCGCCGGACAAATATGCGCCTTATGTCGGCGAGAATGCTTTCGCGACCAAGGCGGGCATCCATGCCTCTGCGATCCTGAAGGATCCCGCGACCTACGAGCACGTGTTGCCGGAGGCGGTCGGCAATCGTCGCAAGGTCATGGTGTCCGACCAGGCCGGCAAGTCGAACGTGCTTGCCGAACTGGAGCGCCTCGGCATCGTGGCCGACAAGAACGACCCGCGGCTCGTGT
>CAUJKG010000157.1 GCA_963205465.1 Pseudomonadota bacterium
TTAGCGACAGAAAGCGAGATTAACCCCGCGCTAACCATACCGAGGCTCTTATTCCGGCTTGGTGCCGGCGTTTCCATCCCCGGCGAGAGGCTGGGAATGGCCCACTACTCCTCATACGGTTCCGATCATCCCTATGCACGCGACGGCTTTGGCCGGCGCATTGCCGAGCGGGATTTCGCGCCGCGGAGCGGCGTCTCCAAAACGGTGTTTACGGGAACGCTGCTCGCGGCGATTTTCTTTGCTCTATGGTCGGGCGCGGCAACTTTCTATCTCGTCTTTCGGGACGACATTTTGCACAAGCTCGCTGCCCGCCAGCTTGACGCCGCAACTTCGCAAGACACGCAGATCGCGGCGCTTACCACCGAACTCGAACGCCTGCGCTCGACGAAATATGTCGATCAGGAAAAGGTCGAGCAGCAACTCACCGACCTCTCGCGCATCCAGCGCATGATCGACGCGCGGCATAATGCGCTGGTCGCGCTCGCGCAGTCGATTTCGCGCAACCCCGACGTGACCGGCGCCATCCCCTCTGCACTGACACCAGTGCGCAACGCTCCTGCGTCCGTCCCGCAGCCCGCTCCAGATCCGGCAAAACCGCGTCCGCTCTCGGATACGCTGCTGGTCGATCCGCCGCTCGAACGCTCGGCCTCGATCCAGTCACGCGTTGTCGTTCCGCGGCATGCGGCAGCCAGACCGGCCAACGAAGACAAGCGCCAGCTTCAGCTCGCCAGCGTCGAAAGCACACTCACACAACTCGGGGCGCAGCAGTCGAACGCACTCAACGCGCTGGAACTGCAACTCGACGAGCGCATGACCCGCACCCGCGTGGCGATCCGGGAACTCGGCATCCGCGTGCCTGCTTCGCAGCGTGTGCAGGCCAATCCTGTCGGCGGTCCCTTCGTGCCTTTGCATGGCGTGCCGGAAGACAGTTTCATGCGACAGGTGTTCCGCGTGCGCGCGGCCGCCGCCGAGCATGAAAAGCTCGCCAAACATCTCGACGGGCTCCCGATCCTGCTTCCCATCGACGGCAGCATCGAGATCACCAGCGGTTTCGGTGCACGGCTCGATCCGTTCTTGTGGCGGCTCGCGATGCATGCGGGCATCGATCTGCGTGGCGAAACCGGCGATCCGGTACGTTCGACCGCGGCGGGAACCGTAATCCATGCAGCACGCCACAAGGCCTACGGGCTGATGGTCGAGATCGATCATGGCAATGGCCTGAGTACGCGCTATGCGCATCTTTCCGCGATCCTCGTGAAAGAAGGCGCGCGAGTTCCCGCTCGGACCCTGATCGGCAAGATCGGTTCCACCGGCCGTTCCACCGGCCCGCACCTGCATTACGAGGTCCGCGTTGACGGCGAAGCCATCGATCCGCGGCGCTATCTCCGCGCGGCCAAGGTGCTTGCCGGCATCAACTGACGCCGAAATCGTCCGGTTGAGGATTTATTAGCTCTATTGGAGCGATTTTTAGTCAAATCGCTCGATCCGCGGAACGTTGCGTGCGCCGCGGCATTTACCGGGCTTAGTAGATGCGTGTGTAGCCAGGGGAAGCTCCATCTCTCAAGCGGTAGCGGCACGGAACTTCCGGCGGTATCCCGGGGTTACCAATCCGGCTGGTACCTCGCAACGCCGACGGACTTGAGATCTCTGGACGGCGCCCCTGACGAATGAGGACCGAAATGGCAAAGCATGATCCCAACGGAATAAACCATGCCGACTCCGAAAGCCCGAACGGAACGCGGCACGTCGGCCGGAACACCGGAATCAATCAGCCGGTACGCCGGCCCTATGGCGACGCAGGCAATCTCTATGAAATTCCCCGTATTCGCCCGGACGATCCGCCGCTGCGTAGGTGGTGGATCGACGACGAGCCGCAGCAGGACGAAAACGACTCATAGAGGAATGACTGACTACTCGGCCGCGACGGCCACCGCTTCGAAACGAGGCACCCGGCGATCGCTGTCTTCGACCCAGGCATCGCCTGCGAACCATTCGTGATCGCGATCGCAATGCGGGCAATAGCTCCGCGCAAAGAACACCGGCGAGGAATAGAACTTCTTGCGCTCTGCGCGCAGCCCGGTCGGAACGGCTTCACCGGTGACGGGGCATTCGAACATCACGACTCCCATGGATCCCTCTCCTCTTCATTCGTTCGTTTGATGAGGCGCTTCGTAATGCCCGTGCGTGAAGGCAGTGCGACGGGAACGGCACGATTGCGGGGAAACTTTGCGGCGGGATCGAGTCAGTCCGTTACAAGCTGGAATCATGAAAAAGAAAACCGCCGGAACGAGGCGCTCCGGCGGCTTTCTCATCTCGCACTTGCAATAAGTTGATACGGGTTTTTACGCCGCCTTTTCGGAAGTACGGCTGTCCATATCCCGCAATTCGCGCCGCAAGATTTTGCCCACGTTGGTCTTCGGCAGATCGGAGCGGAATTCGATGTATTTCGGCTTCTTGTAGCCGGTGAGATTCTCCGCCGCGAACTTCATCAGATCCTGCTCGGTGACCGCGGGGTCCTTCTTCACAACAAAGAGTTTCACCGCTTCGCCCGAGTTCGCATCCGGCACGCCGATGACGGCGCATTCGAGCACGCCCGGATGCATCGCCATCACGCCTTCGACTTCGTTCGGATAGACGTTGAAGCCGGAGACGTTCACCATGTCCTTCTTGCGGTCGACGATATAGACATAGCCCTGCTCGTCGATGCGGCCGATATCGCCGGTACGGAAGAAGCCGTCCGCGGTCATTACCTTCGCCGTCTCTTCCGGGCGCTGCCAGTAACCCGCCATCACCTGCGGGCCTTTCGCGGTGATCTCGCCGACTTCGCCGATGGCCAGTTCCTTGCCGGCATCGTCACGGATCGAGATGATCGT
>CAUJKG010000158.1 GCA_963205465.1 Pseudomonadota bacterium
CAATCCCTGGCGGAATTAAAACGCCTGCCGGTCGGCCCGGGCTTCAGCTGCGCATAGCCCAAACAACCAGCCTGACTGGCACCCGGAACAAAAGCCGGATGCGGCGGTTCTCAGACGAGATTGTCACGCGAGCGCGGGCCCGAAGGCCCGCTTCGGGAAGGATCAAGCGCCATGCGCCGTATCGCGGCACTTCCCTCGATGCTGGTCGATGTTTCGCTGATTGCCGCTCTGGCTGCGAGCGGCATGCTCTTGGTGTTTGGGCTGCTTTACCTGACCACGGCGCTCGGCCAGGTCGATCCCTATATGCTTTGAGCTACTGGCCGGCCGTCACGGTCGTTTCCGGCACGTCCCATTCCGGCGGGAAGTAGAACGTGTGCGCGCCGATGCGCGCCATCTTGCGCATCTTCCGCGCCCAATAAGGCCGCACGTAATAGGCGTGATAATGCGTGGCCTTGCCGACATCCTGCAGATAGCCTTTGCCGTCCAGCGCTTCGTTGGCGAGGCGCTGCGCCATCGCCCAGTGCGGCTTGCTGTTCACGATGTCGGGGATGCCGTCGCAGGCGAAGGTGAACTGGCACGACAGATGGCGGTGCTTGTTCTGGTAGACAACGCCGCAGATGTCGTTCGGATAGTAGCCGGAGAACGCGCGATTCACGACGACCTGCGCCACGGCCATCTGGCCTTTTTCCGGTTCCGAACGCGCTTCGAAATAGATCGCTTCCGCAAGGCACTTCACGGCCCTGGCGCGCGTCACGGGTGTGAGCCCGAGCCGCTCGGCCGGCGTGAGTTTACGGGTCGCATGCAGCGGCGCATCCGGCGAGTTGTCGGGCACCACGGCCGGCGCGACGTATTGGCGGTGCTTGAACGCGTCCGGCGGCAGCGCGGCGGCGTCGGTTTCGAACAGGAGGCTCGAGAATTCGAGCAGTTTGTTCGGGCTCGCCGGCGGCAGGTCGGGCGCATGCGCAAGACTGCCGGCGCGATCGGCGCGAGGCTCTTCGTCGGTATCGAAAAGGCGCGCGGTCTCGGGCGATGCGGGCGCGAGATCGAGCGACATGGCGATGTCGTTCGGCAGGAACGTCACCGGCACGCGCGGCACGTCGAGACGATCCGTCTTGCCGGCTCTTTCGACCGCGGCCGTGACGGTACGCGGCGAGCGGTTGACCGAACCGGTGATATCGGGGCCGGCGGGCCGCGCCACGCGCAGCGGGCTGTCCGGCAAGGCGAAGAAATTATTCGTCGGAAGCGAGAGCGTTGCCGTCTTCAGCGAAGACAAAGCGCCCTGCATCAGGTGTGCCCGTGCGCGCTCGGAGAGATTGGCTTCGCGCGCGAGCAGGCTGCCGATGTCCTGATAGGCGGCTTCGGTTGTGCTGAAGAGAAGAAGCGCGGGCGCCAGCAAAAGGCGCAAAAAGGAGGAAGACCGCTTCCGCGGTTCGGTCCGACTACGCATAACAACCCTACGCAACGCTTACTGATCGTAAGCGCTCACTATCGGGTGAACAGGGTTACTTGCCGGTTAACGGATTGAGCCGCTTTCGAAGTGCTTCCGCGAGTGCTGCCTCGCGGGAAAAGGGGCCTGCCGCCTCCGCCTGAATTCCGCGGGAAGCCTCCAGGCCTTCGGAGCCGAAACGCGCCTTGATGGCTTCATCGACCCAGGCCGCTTCCTGCTTCCGAAGCTTTTTCTCGTGGCGATTGTCCTGGTTCAGGAACGCCTTGTGCGTTTCGATCGCCCGGTCGAGTTCGTCGAGCCCGTCACCCGTGGTGGACGAGATCATCACCACGGGCGCGGACCATTCGCCTTGCGCGGAAAGCCCGAGCGCGCCCTTGACGTCGGCGCGGGCGCGGCGCGCGGCGGCGCCCATATCGCTTTTCGTGACCGCGATCACGTCGGGCAATTCCATCAGGCCGGCTTTCATGAACTGCAGCGAGTCGCCAGCACCCGGCTGAATGCAAAGCAGCACGGTGTCGGCGATGCCGGCAATGTCGGATTCCGATTGTCCGACCCCGACCGTTTCCACGATCACGCGGTCATACAGCGCCCGCATCAGGACGGCGGCCGCGATCGTTTCGTTGGAAATGCCACCAAGCCGGTCGCGTGCCGCCATCGAACGCACGAAGACGCCTTTGTCGTCCGGGTTCGTGGTCATGCGCGCGCGGTCGCCGAGCAGTGCGCCGCCGGTCGCCTTGGAAGAAGGGTCGACCGCGATCACCGCGATGGTTTGATCCGCGGCGCGTGCACGCGCGATCAACGCGTTGATCAGCGTCGATTTGCCGACGCCCGGCGTACCGGTCAGCCCGAGAATATGGCCTTTCGGATGGGCGCTGGCCTCGTCGAGCAGGGCAGCGAGTGCCGGTGAACTCGCATGGGTTTCGATTGTGGCGAGCGCCCGCGCGAGCGCAACCTTGCCGCCGCTGCGCAGTTCCGTGAGCGAAGGAACGCTCATGCACCCGCGACGAGCGGAAGCGTGTAGCTCACGAACAGGTAAGCGATGATCCCGAGGCCAAGTCCGATGAAGCGCATGTTGAGCGGCATCGGGCCGCCGAGCTTGCCGCTGAACAGCACGCCGAGTTCGAGCACGCCCATAGCGGCGAAGATCGTGATGTAGGGCATGAAGTCGAACGCGTTGAAGTGCGGCCACACGCGCAGCACCACCGCGACGGTGACGCCGATCACCAGCATGCCTGCGAAGAACCAGGAGAAGACATTCATCGTTCAAGCCTCGCTGACGAGTTCTTTGCCGAGTGCCGCCTGCGCCGCCGCGAGCCGCGCGATCGGCACCCGGAACGGCGAGCAGGAAACGTAATTCAACCCCGTGTCATGGCAGAACGCAACGGAAGCCGGGTCGCCGCCGTGCTCGCCGCAGATGCCGAGCTTGATGTCGGGCCGCGACTTCCGCCCGCGCTCGACGCCGATCTTGACGAGCTCGCCGACGCCGCCGCGGTCGATCGAGATGAAGGGGTCGATCGGGATGATGCCCTTGGCGAGATAGGTATTGAGGAAGATCGCGGCGTCGTCGCGCGAAATGCCGAACGCAGTCTGGGTCAGGTCGTTGGTGCCGAAAGAGAAGAATTCCGCGGTTTCCGCGATCTCTTCCGCGCGCAGGCAGGCGCGCGGCAGCTCGATCATGGTGCCGACCTGATATTCGATCTTCGTTTTCGTTTCGGCCTGCACCGCTTCGGCCATGGCATCGATGCGGGCCTTGACGATGTCGAACTCCGCCTTGGTGGTGATCAGCGGCACCATGACTTCCGGCACGACCGGCGCGCCGGTGGTCTTGCCGGCATGCACTGCGGCTTCGAAAATGGCGCGCGCCTGCATCTCGGCAATTTCCGGGAAGGCGATAGCGAGCCGGCAGCCGCGGAAGCCCAGCATCGGGTTGAACTCGGAAAGCTCGGCCTTGCGCGCGGCTAGCTTCTTCACATCGGTGCCGAGTGAGGCCGCGACTTCAGCCATGTCCTTGTCGGTATGCGGCAGGAATTCGTGCAGCGGCGGGTCCAAGAGCCGGATCGTGACCGGCAGGCCCTTCATGGTCTCGAACAGCGCAATGAAGTCGGAGCGCTGCGCGGGCAAGAGCTTGTCGAGCGCCTTGCGGCGGCTCTTTTCGTCGTCGGCCAGGATCATCTCGCGTACCGCGAGAATGCGGTCGTCGTCGAAGAACATATGTTCGGTGCGGCAAAGGCCGATGCCTTCCGCACCGAAATTGCGCGCGGCTTTCGCATCCGCGGGCGTGTCGGCGTTAGCGCGCACGCCGAGCTTGCGCACCTTGTCGGCCCATTCCATCAGCGTTGCGAATTCGCCGGTCAGCTCCGGCTCGATCATCGGCACGCGGCCCTGCAACACCTGACCCTGCGCGCCGTCGATGGTGATGACGTCGCCGGCCTTCAACGTGACCGGGCCGACGCTCATGGTCTTGGCATTGTAGTCGATGCGGATCGAG
>CAUJKG010000159.1 GCA_963205465.1 Pseudomonadota bacterium
TGCGCGAGCGGCTTTTCCATGAGCGGCGCGGTATCGACAAAGACCTTGAGTTCTTCGCCGGTTTTATGCGCGAGCCATTGGCCGAGCCGCTTGAGCTTGCCCTTGATGAGTTCGTGATAATCGTCGCCTTGCGCGTAAACCGAAATTGCCCCTCGCATGCGCTGCGCGAGAATTTCCCGCGGGTCCTGATCGGGGCCGTAATTCAGTCCGAACATCACGACCGATTGCGCACCGTTCCAGAGCGCGCGCGGATGTTCGCGCCGAAGCGCGTGGGTTTCCATCCACGCCATGTCGCCATGGCGTTGTTCGGCGATCCATTTGTGAAGATGCGGTGCGGCCTGCGCGATGGCATCGGGATGCGTGACGCCGACGGCGTCGAAGCCCTCTGCACCTGCGCGCGCGATCAATTCCGTCTTGAGGGCGGCGGGGTCTTTCAGAAATCCAGAATCTTTTAGAAATCCAGGTCGGTGTAGCTCGACGCCGCCGGCAGACCCGGAATCGTCTCGTTGAGCAGCGCGCGGAACGACGGGCGCGACTTCACCTTCGCGTACCAGTTCTTCGCATGTTCGTCTTCCGCCCACGGCACGTCACCCAGATAGTCGCATGTCGATAAATGCGCTGCCGCTGCGAGATCGGCATAAGAGAGCTTCTCGCCGGCGAGCCATTTGCGGGTTTTCGCAAGCCAGCCGAGATAGCGCAAATGCTCGCCGATATTGGCTCTTGCGGCGCGGATCACGAAGCTGTCCGGCGGGCCGCCGCCCTCGTCGGGCCGCATATAGCGCTTCCAGATCTTTTCTCGCGCCAGAAGTTCCGAAACTTCGTTGAAGAATTTGGCGTTGAACCACGCCATCAGCCGCCGGACCTCGACGCGCTCGGCGATGCGCGAGGGCATCAAGCGGTGGTCGCCCACCTGATCGCCGAAACTTTCATCGACATATTCCGCGATCACCCCGGCATTAGGAACGACGAGCTCGTTGTCGATCAAGACCGGAAGATTGCCGGCGGGGTTAAGCGCCAGAAACTCGGGACGCCGCTTCCATTCGCGCTCTTCCACAAGCGCGGCGTCGACGCCGTATTCGGCGAGCACGAGCCGCACGAAACGCGAATGAGGGCAGAAGAACTGATGATAGAGCTGCATGCGTGTCTTTCCTGCCCGAAATTTCTTAATTTTCTTAATAAATGGCGTGGCGGCCTCACGTAAAAACCCCGTGAAATCGGCAAAGATGGGGCGCGGCTCGCTTTGCGGGCGTGGCAGGGGCAGGTTAGGAAAAACGTCGCGAATCAAAGGCTCCCTTGCCGGAGCGGAACCTCATGACCCTCGGAAAATTACTTGAAGCGCTGCTCCTGGGACTTCTGGAGGGCGGCACCGAATTCATTCCCGTGTCCTCGACCGGGCATCTTCTGCTCGCGACCCACTTCCTGAAATTCGAAACCACCGGAAAGTCGTTCGAGGTGCTGGTGCAGCTCGGCGCTATCCTCGGCGTCGTTGTGGTCTATTTCACGCGGCTTGCAAAAGTTGCCTTCGCGGTTCCGTTCGATCCGGCCGCGCGACGCTTTGCCCTCGGCATCATTCTGGCGTTCATACCGGCGGCGGTGGCGGGTGTGCTGCTGCACGGCTTCATCAAGACGGTGCTGTTCGAAAGCCCGATGGTGATCGCGATCGCGTTGATCGTCGGCGGCGTGATCCTCCTGTTCGTCGACAAGATCGCGTTCAATCCGAAATATGATGACGCGATGGCGCTGCCGCCGTTGACCGCATTCGGCATCGGATTGTTCCAGTGTCTCGCGCTGGTGCCCGGCGTCTCGCGTTCCGGATCGACCATCGTCGGCGCTTTGCTCCTGGGGCTCAATCGCAAGGCGGCGGCGGAGTTTTCGTTCTTCCTCGCCATGCCGACCATGCTCGGCGCCTTCACCTATGATCTGGCGAAGAACTACAAGAACTTCACGCTCGATGACGGCGTGCTGGTCGTGGTGGGATTTGTCGCCGCGTTCTGCGCGGCCCTCGTCGTCGTGCGCGCCGTGCTCGACTATGTGTCGAGGAACGGCTTTGCGCTGTTCGGCTGGTGGCGGATCATCGTCGGCTCGGCTGCGCTGATCGGTCTTTATCTGACGCGCTGAACCATGAGCCGGCAGGCTCATGTGCAATCAAAAAGTCAGGTCGCGATCTTGGTGAATTGGCCGGCCTTGCGATAGCGCCAGAGATAGCTCGGCAGAATCGCGCGCATCGCCGTCGGTGCGATGCCCAGTCCTTCAAGCGTGCGCTGTTCGCGGATCGCTTCCGTCGACACGACGTTGTCGCGTTCGAGCATCGTGACCTGATCGCGCGTCAACATCGGCTTCGGCATGAATTCCATGAAGAAAGCCTGCAGCCGCGCAACGGCAAAAGGCAACGGCAGCAGCGTGCGCTCGCGTCCGATCTCCTGAAGTGTGAGCTCCATGAGTTCGCGGAAGCTTTTCACCTCGGGCCCGCCGAGCTCATAAGTGGTTCCGCTACGCGCTTGGCCATCGACGGCTTTCGCGATCGCCTCGGCGACATCGCCGACGAATACCGGCTGGAATTTGGTTTCGCCGCCGCCGATGAGCGGCAGGAACGGCGAAATCCGCGCGAGCGACGCAAAGCGATTGAAGAAGTCGTCTTCCGGTCCGAAGATGATCGATGGCCGCATGATGACGGCGTCGGGCTTTTCCGCGCGCGCGGCAGCTTCGCCGAGCGCTTTGGTGCGGCCGTAATCCGACGCCGAATCCTTGTCTGCACCGATGGCGGACATCTGCACGAGACGCGCGCCTTCCTCTCTTGCGGTCTTTGCGACCGCGTCCGCGCCTTCCGCCTGCACGGCGTCGAAACGCTGCGCGCCGCTCTGATAGAGAATGCCGACCAGATTGACGATCGCGGTCGAGCCTTCTGCCGCGCGCGCGACCGAATCCGGAAAACGCAAATTCGCCTGCACCGGCTGAATCTGCCCGACCACGCCGAGCGGCTGGAGGTGACCCGCAAGGTCCGGACGGCGGACCGCGACGCGAATCCGCCAGCCGCGCTTGGCCAGCGCCCGCACCAGATGGCGCCCGACAAAGCCGGAACCGCCGAAAATCGTCACCAAACGGTCCGAGGGGATCTGGGCCATGGCTATGCTCGCTTGCGAAAGGGGCTTACGCCTTGAGCGTTACAAGATCGGTTTTTCGCAGTCAAAGCGCTGATCGCCGCTCCCGCCCGAAAAGGCGTGCGCTTTCAATTGACAAGGCCGGAGGCGAGGCCCTACCTAGCGCCGCTTGCAACGCGAGCCCACCTGCCCAGGTGGCGGAATTGGTAGACGCACTAGTTTCAGGTACTAGCGGGTAACACCGTGGAGGTTCGAGTCCTCTCCTGGGCACCATCCGGTCTCTGAATAAAAGAGAATTCAACGGCCGGAGGTGGTGAACGCCGAAGCCGGGCCGCTGATGGTCAGGCCGGTCGGTTTCCCATCCGTATCGAGCGCCACGAAAGTGATTTCGTTACCGTCGTCGGCCGCCTTGTCCTGCTGCCACGCCGACAGCGAGCCATCTTTCAGATGAAGATGGAAATCGGGATCGATGATGTTGAGGAAGCCCATGGCGGGCTTTAACTGTCCAACCCTGCCGCGCCATTCCTGCGTAAAGCCTTCCATGCCATGGCGGATCATGACTTCCGCGCCGGACTGTTGTGCGATCTGAAGTGCATCAAAAGGTAACGGCGCCGGCATTGCAGCATTCGCGGCAGGCATCGGCCGCAGCTTCGGTTCCGGCTCCAACGCCGGCAAGGCTTCCTCCTTGCAACCCGCGAGCGCGGCATCGAAGGGTAGAAGCCCCTCAAATCCCACGACGGCAAATACGGCTTGTCCCGAGGCGTCGCGGAAATCGAGCCGCGGATAGACCGTATCTTTCATCTTGTTGCTGCGATCGACTTCGATCGAGGCAACAGCGGACGGCATGATCCGGCTGGCGTGATGCGTGCCGCTGAGGCGAATGCCATCCGCATCGCGCTCGACGCGTTCGATGACGCCGATCCGCTCATGTGTCGTGCCGCTGCGCGAGAATGCCACCATCGACTTCCCGAACCGCCTTGCCCGGTCGAGCGCTTCCTCGACACTGACCAGAAGACGCGTTTTGGCGGGCGTGGTTGCGGACTCGGACATTGTGATAGTGCTCCCCGGAAGTCGTTCGGCAGATCATCGCCGACGTTGCGCGGCGACAAAGCGCCGGAGCAAAAATGCCCCGGCGCTTTTTTGTTTTACTTCGTGTCGGCCGCGAGCAA
>CAUJKG010000160.1 GCA_963205465.1 Pseudomonadota bacterium
ACCTTTCCGGATGTGGAAGTCTTCGAGCACCACCGGGAAACGGAATTCCAGCACTTCCGGATCGGTGAGCCGCGTATTCGTCATGTGCACGTGTACGGCGTCGGTGCCGTTGAAGCCGGGGCCCGCGGGCGAGCCGGAGCAGATCGTTTCGTAATATTGATACTGGTCGTTGCCGTAGGTGAGGTTGTTCATCGTGCCTTGCGAGCAGGACAGGGCCCCGAGCGCGCCGAACAGGCAGTTTGTCACCGCCTGGCTGGTCTCGACGTTGCCAGCGACTACCGCCGCTGGATACTGCGGCGAGAGCATCGACTGCTCGGGCACGACGATATTGATCGGGCGCAGGCAGCCTGCATTCATCGGAATGTCGTCGTCCACCATGACGCGGAACACATAGAGCACTGCCGCGCGCGTCACGGGTGCTGGCGCGTTGAAGTTCGTATTCTGCTGTGGGCTCGTGCCGGTGAAATCGACGGTCGCCTCGCGCTTCTTCTTGTCGACCGAGATCTTCACTTTGATGATGGTGCCCTGGTCCATCTCGTAAGAAAATTCGGAATCGTGCAGCCGGTCGAGCACGCGCCGCACCGACTCCGCGGCGTTGTCCTGCACGTGGCCCATGTAAGCCTTGACCACGGGCATGCCGAACAGCGCGATCATCTTCCTGAGTTCTCGCACGCCTTTTTCGTTGGCGGCGATCTGCGCCTTCAGGTCGTTGACGTTCTGCAAGGGATTGCGCGCAGGATATTTCGCGCCTTCCAGGAGCCCATAGAGCTCCTTCTCGCGGAAGCGGCCGCGATCCACGAGCTTGAAGTTGTCGATATAGACGCCTTCCTCGTCGATATGGGTCGCCAGCGGCGACATCGAGCCGGGCGCGACACCGCCGACATCGGCGTGATGGCCGCGGGACGCGACCCAGAACAGGATGTTCTTGCCCGTGTCGTCGAACACCGGCGTGCAGACCGTGATGTCCGGCAGGTGCGTGCCGCCGTTATAAGGCGCGTTCAGTGCATAGACGTCGCCCGGTTTGATCTTGCCTTTGTTGGCGCGGATCACGGTTTCGACCGAGCGGTCCATGGAGCCCAGATGCACCGGCATGTGCGGGGCATTTGCCACCAGCGAGCCGCTCGCATCGAACACCGCACAGGAGAAGTCGAGCCGCTCCTTGATGTTCACCGAATAGGCGGTGTTCTGGAGCGTGACCCCCATCTGCTCGGCGATCGACATGAACAGATTGTTGAAGACCTCGAGCAGCACCGGATCGGCGGTGGTGCCGATCGCATGCTTGCGCGCGAGTATCTTCACGCGCGTGAGCACGATGTGATCTTTTGCGGAGAGCTTCGCCTGCCAGCCGTCCTCGATGACGACCGTCTGGTTTGGCTCGATCAGGAGGGCAGGGCCTTTGATGGTATGGCCGGGCTTCAGCTGGTCGCGGGTATAGACCGCGGCATTGTGAAACTTTCTGCCCGAGAAGAATTTGGTCTTGCGCCGCGGCGCGGGCAGTTTTGTGCGAGTCGTTTTCACGGAGCGCTCGGAGAATTTCGCGCCGCCGCCGATGGCCTCGACCGAAATCGCCTCGACCACGATCTCTTTGTCGCGGTCCATGAAGCCGAAGCGGCCCTTGTGCGCGGCTTCGAAGTCGCGCTGCATCTTTTTCAACGGGCCTGCGACCACTTCGAGCGGCGTATCCGTGCCGGCATAGCGCAGATGCGTGCGAACGATGACCTTGATCTGTTTTGACGCAACGCCTTGCGAGGCGACCTCGCGCTTCACCTCGTCGCCGAGTTTCTTGCCGATCCGGTTCACCGCGGCGAGCGCTTTGGCGTTCAGCGGTTCTTCCAGCGCCTGCGTGCGGGTGGCGCGAATGTCGGCGAGCCCCATGCCAAAGGCTGAGAGCAGGCCGGACAAGGGATGAATGACGACGCTCTTCATGCCGAGCGCATCGGCAACGAGGCAGGCATGTTGCCCACCCGCGCCGCCGAAACAGTTCAGCGCATAACGCGTCACGTCATAGCCGCGCGCGACCGAGATTTTCTTGATCGCGTTCGCCATGGTCTCGACCGCGATGGTAATGAAACCGTCCGCGATTTCTTCCGGAGACCGGCCGCCGCCGACTTCTTCCGCGAGCTTCTTGAATGCCTCGCGCACCGCGTCGGCGTCGATCGCTTCGTTGTTGTTCTTGCCGAAGATTTTCGGGAAGAAATCCGGAATGAGTTTTCCTGCCATCACGTTCGCGTCGGTGACGGCGAGCGGTCCGTTGCGGCGGTAGCACATGGGCCCCGGATCGGCGCCCGCGGAATCCGGGCCGACGCGGAAGCGCGAGCCGTCGAAATGCAGGATCGAGCCGCCGCCGGCGGCGACCGTATGAATCTGCATCATCGGCGCCCGCATACGCACGCCCGCGACTTCGGTCTCGAACGCGCGTTCGTATTCGCCATCAAAATGCGAAACGTCCGTGGACGTGCCGCCCATGTCGAAGCCGATCAGCCGCTTGAAGCCGGCGGCCTCGCCGGTCTGCGCCATGCCGACGACACCGCCCGCAGGGCCGGACAGGATCGCGTCTTTCCCTTGAAACAGGTCGGCCGCAGTCAAGCCGCCCGACGACATCATGAACATCAGCCGCGCGCCGGAATTCTTCGCGTCGAGTTCCTTGCTCACCCGCGCGACGTAGCGCGCGAGAATGGGCGAGAGATACGCATCGACGACCGTGGTGTCGCCGCGGCCGACGAGCTTGATGAGCGGCGAGGTCTCATGACTGACGGAGACCTGCGCAAAACCCATGTCGCGCGCGATCTTCGCGGCAAGCTGTTCGTGCTGCGGATAGCGATAGGCGTGCATGAACACAATCGCGACTGCGTTGATGCCATCGCGTTTTGCGGATTCCAGTGCCGCGCGAATTTCTTTTTCTTCGGCTTCCTGCTCGACGGTGCCATCCGCAAGAATGCGCTCGGAGATTTCCGTCACCTGCTCGTAGAGCATCTCCGGCTTGATGATTTCTTTCGCGAAAATTTTCGGGCGCGCTTGATAGCCGATCTTCAAGGCGTCGCGGAAACCTTTGGTGATGAGCAGAAGCGTGCGATCGCCCTTGCGTTCAAGGAGCGCGTTGGTCGCGACCGTGGTGCCCATCTTCACGGCACCGATCATGCCGCGCGGGATCGGCGCACCTTGCTCCAGGCCGAGACATTCGCGGATGCCTTGCACCGCAGCATCGGCATAGGCGGGCGATTCCGAGAGCAGCTTCTTCGCGATCAGCTTTCCGCTAGGCGGTCTTGCGACCACGTCGGTGAAGGTGCCGCCGCGATCGATCCAGAAATCCCAGGCATGGCTCTTCGGCCTGCTTGCTGATTTTTTCGCCATTCGCCTCTCCCGCCGCCTAAAATAAATCGCCGATGATTTATTGACAAATTATTCGCCGGGGATACGCTTTCGGTCAATCGGCATTTTGCGCAAGGGAAGGCGCAAGGGAAAAAAGAATGCCAAAAGGGGCAAAGGCGTTACGCGTCGTGTCGACCGGGGGAGGCAAAGCGGAAGCCTCGCTCGGCCCCATTGTTTCGTCAGCGCATCTCGCGGCCGGCGCCATGCCGTCGCTTTCCGAATTGGAATTCGGTCTCATTCTTCTTGGTCACGCGTTTGAGCGGTGGATGGTGCGCTGCGTCGCTGCCGCCGGGCTGCCGGACGTGAACCCCATGGAAGTGCTGGTGCTGCACGCCGTCGCGCACCGCAAACGCCCCAAGCGCCTTGCCGATATCTGCCTCGTGCTATCGATCGAGGACACGCATCTCGTAACTTACGCGGTGAAGAAACTCGAAGGCGCGGGCCTTTTGACCTCCGGCCGCAAGGGCAGCGAGAAAACCGTTTCGCTCTCGCCGAAGGGCGAGGAAGTCGTGAAGAAATATGGAAAGATCCGGGAAGCGCTGCTGGTCTCGCCGGTAAAGGCGACCGGTGCCGACGAGAAGCGGCTATCCGAAATTGCCGGGCTGATGCGCGCGCTGTCCGGCCACTACGATCAGGCCGCACGCGCGGCCCCAAGATTGCACAACACACGGGAAATGAAGGACGCAGTGAGATGAAAATCGTTCGCAGATTTCTCGATGGGCTCTATCTCTTTTCAGGCGTAGCGGCCGGCGGATTTCTGCTCGCGATCTTCGTTCTCATGCTTCTTCTTTCGGCGGGGCGTCCGCTTGGCCTCAACGTGCGCTCGGGCGACGAGTTCATCGGCTGGTGCATGGTCGCGGTTTCGTTCCTTGCGCTCGCTCACACCTTCCGCTCTGCCGAGATGATCCGCGTCGGGCTTTTGCTGGAGCGGTTGAGCGAGAAGACGCGTTGGTACTTTGAAATGTTCTCGCTCGTCACCGGCTCGATCCTGGTCGGCTATTTCGCCTGGTACTGCTACCGCATGACGTATTTCTCATGGCTCGTGAACGAGCCTTCGCAGGGCGTCATCGTCATCCCGATATGGATTCCTCAATCGGCCATGGCCATCGGCCTGATCATTCTGTTCATCGCCTTCATAGATGAACTGATCCATGTGTTTCTCGGCGGCAGCCCGCGTTACGAAAAGCCGAAGCCGAAGACCGCCGAAGAGGCGATCGAGCAAGCTATCCAGAGCGCGGTGTAGTCATGGGTCTGATCGAAATCGCCTCCATCCTGCTGCTGGTGCTGTTTTTCTTTCTGGCCGGCGGCCTTTGGATCTCGCTCGCCTTGCTCGTCACCGGCATTGCCGGAATGCTCGCGGTCCGGTCCTCCTGGCCGCCCGATCAGCTGCTGTCCACGCTGGACTGGAGCGGCAACATTCTCGCGACCACGATCTGGGGCGAGACGGCGAGCTACACGCTCGCGGCCCTGCCGATGTTCATCTGGATGGGCGAGATCCTGTTTCGCACCAAGCTCTCGGAAGAGATGTTTCGCGGGCTTGCACCCTGGCTCAACCGCATCCCGGGCCGCCTGATGCATGTGAACGTACTGGCGTCAGGCTTGTTCGGGTCGGTGTCCGGCTCTTCGGCTGCGACCTGCGCCACCGTCGGCAAGATCGCGCTCCCCGAACTGAAGAAGCGCGGCTACGACGAGAAGGTCGCGCTCGGTTCGCTCGCGGGCGCCGGTACGCTCGGCATTCTCATTCCGCCAAGCATCATGATGGTGGTCTATGCGGTCGCCGCCGACGTCTCCATCATCCAGCTCTTTCTTGCCGGTTTCATTCCCGGCATGCTCGTGATGGCGCTCTATAGCGGCTATATCGCGCTCTGGGCCGTTGCGAACCCCGACAAGCAGCCGCCATCCGAACCGAAAATGTCGTTTCGCGAGAAACTCAGCGAGTCGATGAATCTCGTGCCGTGTCTTCTTCTGATCGCGCTTGTTTTCGTCGTGCTGATTTTTGGCTGGGCATCGGCGACCGAATGCGCGGCCTGGGGCGTGCTCGGTTCGCTTACCATTGCTTGGTGGCAGGGCTCGCTCACCTGGCAATCGTTCTGGCAGAGCGTGATGGGCGCGACCCGCGTGAACGCGATGATCATGCTCATCCTCGCCGGCGCGTGGTTCATGTCGAAATCCATGGCGCTGACCCAGATCCCGAATGCGCTGGCGCTTTGGGTCGATGGCCTAGGTTTGAGCCCTTTCGCACTCATGGGCGCACTACTCGTCATGTATATCCTGCTCGGCACCGCGCTCGACGGCATCTCGATGATCGTGCTGACCACCGCCGTGGTGCTGCCGATGGTGCAGAAGGCGGGCTACGATCTGGTCTGGTTCGGCATTTTCGTCGTGCTCATCGTCGAGATGGCCGAAGTGACGCCGCCCGTCGGTTTCAACCTCTTCGTGTTGCAAACCATGAGCGGGAAGGATTCCAATACGGTGGCCGTGGCCGCGCTGCCGTTCTTCTTTCTGCTTGTCCTTGCGGCCATCATCATTACGATCTTTCCACAGATCGTAATGTTCCTGCCGCAACTGGCATTTCCACCAAGTTGACGATCAAAACAACCACCGGGAGAAGAAGTCATGTTCAATCGACGTAATGCGCTGCTGGGCCTCGCCGCGCTCGCGCTTGCTGCGAGCCCCGCCGCCGCGCAGACCAAATGGAATTTGCCGAGCGCCTATCCTCCGACTAATTTCCACACCGAAAATCTCGCGCAATTCGTGAAGGACGTGGAGAAGAACTCCGGCGGCAAGCTCTCGATCACGATGCATCCGGGCGCTTCGCTCTTCAAGGCGCCGGAAATCAAGCGCGCGGTGCAGACGGGCCAAGCCGAAATCGGCGAAGTGCTTTCTTCGCTGCTCGAAAACGAAGATCCGATCTTCGGCGTAGATGTGGTGCCGTTCCTCGCCGCGAGCTATCCGGAAGCGAAGAAGCTCTATGCGGCCGCCAAGCCCTTCATGCAGAAGAAGCTCGCGAGCCAGGGCATCATCCTGCTCTACGCGGTGCCGTGGCAACCGCAGGGCATCTACGCCAAGAAGGACATCAACAACGTCAACGACATGAAGGGTCTGAAGTGGCGCGCCTATAACCGCGGCACCACGCGCATCGCCGAACTCGCCGGCGCGCAGGCTGTCACCGTGCAGCAGGCGGAACTCGCGCAGGCGCTGGCGACCGGCGTCGTGGATTCCTTCATGACCTCGAGCGCCACCGGCGTCGATACGAAGTCGTGGGAAACCATGAGCCACTTCTATGATGTGCAGGCCTGGTTGCCGAACAACATCATCATCGTCAGCAAGGCCGCCTTCGACAAGCTCGACAAGGCAACGCAGGACGCGGTGATGAAAGCCGCGGCGGCAGCCGAAGAGCGCGGCTGGAAGCTGTCGGAGCAGAAGAACGGCGAATATCTGAAGACCATGGCGCAGAACAAGATGAAGGTGCTGCCGCCGAGCGCTGAACTGAAAGCGGGCCTTGCCAAGATCGGCCAGACGCTTGCGGAAGAGTGGTCGAAGCGTGCGGGCGCCGATGGCGCTGCTGTGCTTGCTGCCTTCAAGAAGTAAGTTGCCAGTCTGAAACCACACGCTACAGTCGGGCGGCGCTTGCGCCGCCCGAATTGTTTTTGAGGTCACGATAATGGAATACGTTCGCTTCGGCTCCACCGGCATGAAGGTGTCAAAGCTCTGCCTCGGCTGCATGACCTATGGCGCGAAGAGCTGGCGCGAATGGGTGCTGACGGAGGACGAGTCGAAACCCTTCTTCAAGGCGGCCTTCGACGCGGGCATCAATTTCTACGATACCGCGGATGTCTATTCGCAAGGCGTGAGCGAGGAAATCCTCGGCCGCGCGGTGAAGGAACACGCATCGCGCCGCGAAGAGGTCGTGGTCGCGACCAAGGTCTTCAACTCGATGGGCAAGGCTCCGAACCTCAAAGGGCTCTCGCGCAAGCACATCATGGAGGGGATCGACGCATCGCTGCAGCGGCTGAAGATGGATTATGTCGATCTCTACATCATCCATCGCTTCGACTACGAAACCGAAATCGAAGAGACGCTGGAAGCGCTCTCCGATGTCGTTGCCGCAGGAAAGGCGCTTTATATCGGCGCATCCTCGATGTGGTCGTGGCAGTTCGCCAAGATGCTGACCCTGCAGAAGGAGCGGGGGCTGGCGCGCTTCGCCTCCATGCAGAACTATTACAACCTCATCTATCGCGAGGAAGAGCGCGAAATGCTGCCGCTCTGCAAGGAAGAAAAGATCGCGGTGACGCCGTGGTCGCCGATTGCACGCGGCTTCCTCGCGGGCTCCATGCCGAGCCAGGGCGAAAAGACACTGCGTGCCCAGACCGACGACTTTGCAAAAACGCTCGGGATCGGCGCGACCGATACCGATTACGAGATCGCGGAGCGCGTGCGCGTGACCGCGGAGAAGTTAGGAGTATCGCGCGCCGCCGTTGCCATCGCCTGGACGCTCGCCAATCCGCTGGTGACGTCGCCGATTATCGGCGCGTCGAAGCCGCATCATCTGCCGGATGCCTTGAAGGCGCTGGAAATCAAGTTCGACGACGAGACGAAGAAATTCCTCGAAGCGCCTTATCGTACGCGAATGCCTGCGGGACACGCCTGATTTCTCCCGGAGGGGACTTTTGATTTCTCCCGGAGAGAGCTTTGCACTTCGAACTCCAGGATCTGCTTCATCTTGTTCTGACGCAGCCGGGGGTGTGGCTGGATTCGACCCTGAACGCGATGACGATTCCCAAGAATCCGTGGTTCTACGCGGTAGGGCTGACTGCAATCTTCGTCATGTCGATCGGGAAGGGCGCCTTCGGCGGCGGTCTTACGCTTCTCGGGATTCCGCTTCTGTCCTTCGTGATGTCGCCGATGGAAGCCGCTGTCGTAATGGCGCCGATGGCTTTGCTGATGGATGTCTTCGGTTTTTCCGGCTATCGCGTTTCGGGCATTTCCAAACCGGACGTGGGTTGGCTTATGCCGCCTATCGTAATTGGTCTTGCGCTTGGTTTTATCTTTTTTGTCTGGGTCGATCCAAAAACGGTAAGCGCCGTCATCGGGATTTTATGCTTCGTTTTTTCTGCCGACTGGTTCGTGCGCGGTCGCAGGAAATCGGAGTTGACCGAGCGGTCGTTGTTCTCGCCGCTTGCGGTCGTGACCGGTTATGCCTTCGGATTTTCTACCTTCATCGCGCATGCAGGCGGTCCGATTCTGTCCGCTTATCTTTTGCATCGCGGGCTCAGCAAGGAAAAGTATATCGCTACGATCGGAACTATTTTCAGCGTGGTCAATCTCCTGAAGCTCTTTCCATATGCGGTCATCGGCATGGGAGTGCCGAATGCCATCGTTTATTTTGTTATGCTGGCGCCCGCGGTTCCGTTCGGTGTGTTCTTGGGGACTTATATTCATGGCCGGCTGGATCAGCAGCGCATCCTTTTTTGGTGCTATGTGCTCATGCTGTTTGCCGCCGGGAAGCTGATGTACGACACGCTCCATGCCTGGATGTATATTTAGACGCGATACCGCCCCGCGTAGCGGGCATGACGGCTATTAATTTAGTTAGCTTTCAAACTAAAAGAGCCTGCGCAATAGTCCGGCCGCAATGATTCCCACCGATCCTCTGTTTTATATCGTCGGCCTCACTACGATTTTCGTGATTGCCTTCGGCAAAGGCGCGTTTGGCGGCGGCCTTGCCGTGCTCGGCATTCCGCTCCTGTCGCTGGTGATGTCGCCCATCGATGCGGCCATCATCGTCGCGCCGATCACCGTGTTCACGGATATCTTTGCGCTCGGCAGCTATCGGCTGGATGGCGCGTCCAAGCCCGATGTGAAGTGGTTCATTCCGGCGATGCTCGTGGGACTGTCACTCGGCTATTTCTTCTTCGTGCTGATCGATCCCAAATACGTGAATGTCGGCATCGGACTTGTAACCTTTGTCTTTGCGGCGGACTGGTTTTTGCGGACGCGCAAGGGCCCCGAAAACGTCGAGCGGCCGTTCTCGCGCCCGTTTGCGGCGTTCTGTGGCGGCCTCTTTGGATTTACGTCGTTCGTGGCGCATTCCGGCGGGCCGGTGCTTACGGCGTATCTCTTGCACCGGGGGCTGAACAAGACCTTGTATGTCGGGACCGCGATCGTGATCTTCGTGGTCGTCAATCTGTTGAAGCTGTTTCCTTATCTTCTGCTCGGCTGGGCGCGCCCCTCGGCACTCGTGCATACGCTTCTGCTGGCACCTGCGGTGCCGGTGGGCGTATGGCTCGGCGCTTACTTTCATAAGAAGGTCAACCAGCGAACCCTGTTTTTCTGGTGCTACGCGATCCTGTTGCTGGCGTCGGCGAAGCTATTATTCGATGCATTGCGCACCTTGCTGGCTTAGGTTGATGATCTAGAGAAGCGCGTAACACGAACGGTTTGGCTGAAAGCGCATGTTTCCTGTCGATCCTCTCTTTTATCTCGTCGGCCTGACCACGGTTTTCGTTATCGCGCTGAGCAAGGGCGCCTTCGGTGGCGGGCTTGCGATCCTCGGCGTGCCGATGCTTTCGCTCGTGCTGCCGCCGCTCGACGCCGCGATCGTGATCGCGCCGCTGGTCAGCTTCATGGATTTCTTCGCCTTCGGCAGCTTCGGCAGGAATTCCTTATCGAAGCCCGATCTGGTCTGGCTCGCGCCCGGGCTGCTTGCGGGCATCGCGCTCGGCTATTTCTTCTTTGTCCATGTCGATCCGCGCGTGGTCGCAGCCTGCATCGGCGCGATTACCGTGGTTTTCGCGCTCGATTACTTTTTCCGCGGCCGGAAGTCGGAGCAGAAAGAGCGTCCGGTATCGCCGCCGCTGGCGCTCGCCGCGGGCAGTGCCGCTGGTTTCACGACTTTCGTCGCCCATGCGGGAGGTCCGCCGATGACGGCCTATCTTCTCTATCGGGGCTTGAACAAAACCGTGTTTGCGGGCACGGCCGTCGCGCTCTTCACGCTCGGCAATATCATCAAGCTGGTGCCTTACGGGGCGCTTGCGATTGCGAAGCCATCGACCCTCCTGCAGGCCTTGGTGCTGGCTCCCGTGGTGCCGGCCGGCGTCTGGCTCGGCAAATACATCCACGATCGGCTGGAGCAGCGGTGGCTTTACTTCTGGTGCTACGTGCTCCTGCTGTGTGCGGCGCTCAAGCTCCTGTACGACGCGCTTCGCGCCTTCTAACCGATTGAATCCTCGGCCGTTTGCGGCAGGCGCGGCTGCCGCATCCTTGACTTTTCTAATGGGTACAAGCTATCTGCGCCCTCGTCTGGCACTCCAAATCGGCGAGTGCCAGGACAGTTTTCTCGCGCGTTTTTTCGCGCCAAGCCCCGAGGAACATCATGAAAAAATTCCGCCCCCTGCATGACCGCGTGGTCGTGAAGCGCATCGAAGCAGACAGCAAGACCAAGAGCGGCATCATCATTCCCGACACCGCGCAGGAAAAGCCGTCCGAAGGCGAAGTGATCGCTGTCGGCACCGGCGGCCGCGATGAGTCCGGCAAGCTGATCCCGATCGATGTGAAGGCCGGCGACCGCGTGCTGTTCGGCAAGTGGTCGGGCACCGAAGTGAAGATCGATGGCCAGGATCTCCTCATCATGAAGGAATCCGACATCTTGGGCATCATCGGCAAGTAAACCGTTTTTTCCTCATCCTGAGGAGCGCCCGCGTCCATCCATGATTTATCCGGGATGGAACTAGCGAAATGGGCGTTTCGAAGGACGAGGGTCAAAAAATCATTGGCCTCATCCTTTGAGACGGCGCGTTCGCAAGTCGGATTTATCCGACTTGCGCATGTTAATTCGGAAGTCGGGTAAACCCGACTTCCGCGCCTTCTCAGGATGAGGAGTGAAGCCAGAAAGGAAAATATAATGGCCGCCAAAGAAGTACGTTTCTCATCCGACGCGCGCGACCGCATGCTGCGCGGTGTCGATATTCTCGCCAATGCCGTGAAGGTGACGCTCGGCCCCAAGGGCCGCAACGTCGTGCTCGACAAGAGCTTCGGTGCCCCGCGCATCACCAAGGACGGCGTCACCGTCGCCAAGGAAATCGAACTCGAAGACAAGTTCGAGAACATGGGCGCGCAGATGGTGCGCGAAGTCGCCTCCAAGACCAACGATCTCGCCGGTGACGGCACCACCACCGCGACGGTGCTGGCGCAAGCGATCGTGCGCGAGGGCGCGAAGTCGGGTGCTGCCGGCATGAACCCGATGGACCTGAAGCGCGGCATCGATCTCGCGGTCGCCAAAGTCATCGCCGACATCTCGAAGAACGCCCGCGCCGTGAAGTCGTCGAAGGAAGTTGCGCAGGTCGGCACGATCTCCGCGAACGGCGACGAGTACATCGGCAAGATGATCGCCGAGGCCATGCAGCGCGTCGGCAACGAAGGCGTTATCACGGTCGAAGAAGCCAAATCGCTCGAAACCGACGTCGATATCGTCGAAGGCATGCAGTTCGACCGCGGCTACATCTCGCCGTATTTCGTCACCAATGCCGAGAAGATGATCGCCGAACTCGCCGATCCCTACATTCTCATTTTTGAGAAGAAGCTCTCCTCGCTTCAGGCCATGCTCCCGGTGCTTGAAGCCGTGGTGCAGTCCGGCAAGCCGCTCCTGATCATCGCGGAAGATGTCGAAGGCGAAGCGCTTGCGACCCTCGTCGTGAACCGCCTGCGCGGCGGCCTCAAGGTCGCGGCGGTGAAGGCGCCGGGCTTCGGCGATCGCCGCAAGGCCATGCTCGAAGACATCGCGATCCTGACCAACGGCCAGCTGATCGCCGAAGACCTCGGCATCAAGCTGGAAAGCGTCACGCTCGAAATGCTGGGCCGCGCCAAGAAGGTCGTGATCGGTAAGGAAAACACCACGATCGTCGACGGTATCGGCAAGAAGAAGGACATCGAGGCCCGCGTCGCGCAGATCAAGCAGCAGATCGGGGAAACCACCTCGGACTACGACAAGGAAAAGCTGCAGGAGCGTCTCGCCAAGCTCGCCGGCGGCGTGGCCGTGATCCGCGTCGGCGGTGCGACTGAAATCGAAGTGAAAGAAAAGAAGGACCGCGTCGACGACGCGCTGAACGCGACCCGTGCTGCGGTCGAGGAAGGCATCGTGCCGGGCGGCGGTGTGGCGCTTCTGCGCGCCAAGAAGACCGTTGGCCGTCTCAAGGACGAGAACGAAGACGTGCAGGCCGGCATCAACATCGTGCTGAAGGCGCTTGAGGCGCCGATCCGCCAGATCGCGGAAAACGCCGGTGTCGAAGGCTCGATCGTGGTCGGCAAGATCACCGATCAGAACGAGCCGGATTACGGCTTCGATGCGCAGTCGGAGAAGTACGGCGACATGTTCAAGGCCGGTATCGTCGATCCGGCCAAGGTCGTGCGCACGGCGTTGCAGGACGCGGCTTCGATCGCCGGTCTCCTGGTCACGACCGAGGCGATGATCGCGGAACTGCCGAAGAAGGACGCGCCCGCCATGCCGCAGATGCCGGGTGGAGGCATGGACTTCTAAGTCCTTCGCTAAGCCAAAACCAAAAGGCGCGGGAGCGATCCCGCGCCTTTTTCTTTTCAGGCCAGCCATTTTCAGCCGAGTGCCGCCTCGGCTTTTTCCATGACAAACCGGAAACGCTCGCTGGCAAGAAAGGCATGCTCTTTTTCGCGGGGGCCGAGCAAGATATCGCGCGCGCGCAGCACGTCGTCGATATGGCCCGGATGGCACATCATGACTCCGCCATCCGTAAGCTCGCCGAGAAATTGGGGAAACAGCGTGGCGAAGTCCTGCGTGCCGAAATAATCATAGGCGCCCGAAAAAGACGGATTGACCGGCACGCCGATCTTCCGCGCGAGCCGCGCGAAATTCAGGCTCAGCACGCCGAGGTAGCGGGTCTTGTTGCCGGCGGTGATGAGTGCGCTTTTCCGCGCCGGTGCGCATTGGCGTACCCAAGCTTTCGGCGCAAGCCCGGCCACGGTTTCGAGAAATATCTTCTGCACGCCGGGCACGAGCTGGCAGTGATGATGGCCGTCGACATAGTCGGGTGCGCGGCCGAAGGCGCGTTCGAATGCGCGGTACTGCGCTTCGATCTCGGCCGCGATGTTTTTCCGGTTCAGGCGGAAGTGCGATTTCGGCGCATGCAGTGTCGCCATGTCCGGCAGTCTGCCGTCGGCGCTCGGGAGCGGTAGAGCGGCCAGCGGCACGAAGCCGCCGGAGAGTGTGAGATGAAGCCCGATATGCAGCGGCACGGGCGAGGGCGTCGAGAGCAGTGCTTTCGCTTCGTGTTCGAGCCCCGGAAAAATCGTCATCACTGAAGTCGCGTTCAGGCGGCCTTGCGCGATCAGTTCGCGGATCGATTGCGATACGCCGGGCGCAAGATTGTAGTCGTCGGCGCAAAGAACGACGCGCTTCACTCGGCGGCCTCGCGCGGCGTGCCGGAGGGCCGCTCGGTATATTCCGTGGTCCCGGCTTCGCGTATTTCGCTTTCCGCGATGAAGTAGGACGGCCGCCGCTTCAACTCGGAAAGAATCTTGGCGATATATTCGCCCATCACGCCGAGCACGAGCAATTGCACGCCGCCGATCACCATGATGCCTACCATTACCGACGGATAACCCGGCACGCGGCGGTTGAGCACGATAGTCTCGAACAGAATCCAGCTTCCAAACAAAAACGCGCTTGCGGAAAGCAGGATGCCGAGCAGGCTCGCGATCCGCAAAGGTGCCGCGGAAAATGCAGTGAGGCCCTCGATCGAGAGGCCGAGGAGTGCCCGCATGTTCCAGCTCGATGCACCATGCGCGCGTGGCGCGGGCTCGTAGGGCACGCGGATCTGCTTGAAGCCGATCCAGCTCGAAAGCCCCTTGAAAAAGCGGTTGCGCTCCGGCAACTGCCGCAGCGCTTCGGCTGCGCGCGGGGAGAGCAGGCGGAAGTCGCCCGCATCTTCCGGGATCGGCATGCGTGCGTTGAAATTCAGCACGCGATAGAAAAGTTTCGCGAACAGCTGCCGCGTAACCGGCTCTTCGTGGCGGTTCGCCTTGGCAGTAAAAACGACGTCGTAGTGTTCGTCCTGCCAGAGCGCGATAAGCCTCTCCGCAAGCTCGGGCGGATGCTGTCCGTCGCCATCCATGAACATGATCGCGGCAAGCCGCGCGTGATCGAGCCCGGCGAGGAGGGCAGCCTCCTTGCCGAAATTGCGCGACAGCGAGAGTGCCTGCACGTCGGCGGATTCCGCAGGCAGACCCCGCGCGATGGCGAAGGTATTGTCGCGGCTGCCGTCGTCTACGTAGATGATTTCGGTTCGGAGCCCGCGCTGGTCGCGCAGCCGCTGCGCGAGCGCCATAAGCTGCGTATGGAGGGACGCGAGCCCGCCGGCCTCGTTGAAGACCGGAACGACGATGGAGAGCCCGTCCGCCCTTTTGGTGCCTTGGTTTGCGATCATGGCCTGCTTCGCTTTCCTGCGAGGAAAGCGCCGCCTTTCCTTCTTTCGCCCGTTCCTAGCCTAAAGCCAAAACGCCGTAAAACGGCTTCCGGTCCGGCGCCCCTGCTGTGCTAGGAGAGCGTCTTCCAGCCCAGTGATTCCATGCGCGCATTGCTCAGACAGATCGTCAGTTTCGGCCTGATCGGCTTCGTGAACGCGGGGGTCGACGCCGCCGCGTTCTTCCTTGCGCTCCATACCGTCACGGACAACCTGATCGTGGCGAATGTTTGTGCCTGGGTGGTGGCGGTGACCTGTTCCTATTTCCTGAACTCACGCTTCACCTTCCGCAAGGCTCCCGCGTTCCGGGATTATCTCTTTTTCGCTGCGACCCAGGTGAGCGGATTGATCGCGAACACGACCGCGCTGGTGCTGGCTGCGCCTTACGTGCCGCTGATCGTCGCGAAAATCATCGGCATCGGCGCGGGCTTCGTGGTGAACTTCACGCTCGCGCGGTTCCTGGTATTCCGCGCGCCGCTTGGGCGGGACGAAACTTAGGAAAGCCGTTCCACCAGCATGTCGTAAAGCGGGTTGTCCTGCGCGAAGACATATTCCGGCGCGGACACGATCACGGTTTCCGCGCCGCGTTCGCGCAGAAAGATCGTGAATTCGTGCAGGGTCGAAGGCGGGCAGAGCAGCGTCAGCATGCCCGAGGAGGTCGGGCCGCCGAACGGGGCCTGCACACCGAAACGCCCTTTGGCTTCCGCAAGCATCTCCGCGTCAGCGCCTTTGAAGCGCATGCGCACTTCGCGCATGGTGCGCGCGCGACGCTCTGCGGCGACGCGATCGAGCAAAAGCTGCGCGGCGCGGCGCGCTTTCGCGCTCCAGTCGGCGGAGATCGAGGCGACGAGATTGGCCTGCGAACGCAGCATGATGCCGTCATCGACCACCTTGAGCCCGTTCGCGGCGAGCGTCGCGCCGGTCGTAGTGATATCGACGATGAGTTCGGCCGTACCCGCTGCCGGTGCGCCTTCGGTAGCGCCCAGACTTTCCACGATCCGGTAATCGGCGATGCCGTGATCGGCGAAGAAGGCGCGGGTCATGTTCACGTATTTGGTGGCGACGCGCATGCGCTGGCCGCGCTTGGCGTGGAACGCGGTTGCGACGTCGTCGAGATCTTCCATGGTGCGGACGTCGATCCATGCCTGCGGCACCGCGACGACCACGTTCGCGTAACCGAAGCGCAGCCCTTCCAGCAGCACGACCTTCCGGTCGGCGTCCGGGATGCTTTCGCGCAACAGATCTTCGCCGGTGATGCCGATATGCACCGAGCCTTGCGCGAGCGAGGCGGCAATATCGCCGGCGGAAAGATAGGCGACTTCGACATCCGGCAATTCCGGAATGGCGCCGCGATAGTCGCGCCCGCCGCGGCCCTGCACGAGCGAGAGGCCGGCGCGTGCGAAGAACGCGTTCGCGTTCTCCATCAGGCGGCCTTTGGACGGGATCGCGAGAATGAGCGCGCTCATGCGGCATCTCCCGCTTTTTCGAGTTCCTCGATCCAGGCGGCGAAGCCGACTGCGGCGACCGGCGTTTCGTTACCCAAGAGCGTCATCAGGTTGTCGTAGCGGCCGCCCGCGACCAAGGGCCAGTTCACCCGCTCGGCGGGATCGTAAAGCTCGAACACCATGCCCGAGTAATAATCGAGCGCGCGGCCGAATGCGGTCGCGAAGCGGATTTTCGCAACATCGATGCCTTCGGCGGCGATGAAGCCGGTACGCTGCTCGAAGGCGTCGAGCGCGGCGGAGAGATCGAGCTTCGCTTCGCTCGCGAGCGCACGCAGTGCTGCCAGCGCTTCGTCGGGGTCGCCCGCGATGCGCAGATATTGTTCGAGCACGTTCGCCGCGTCCGGATCGAGGCCGGAGGCGGTGCCGCGCGAGGATTGCTCCAGAAAACGCTCGGCGATTTCTTCGGCCGTGCGACCGCCGACCGCCGAGATGCCGGCGATGGAAAGAATGTCGGTCACGAAAGCGCGTGCGGCCTTCGGGTCGGAGCCTTCGAGTGCTGCGAGCACGCCGGCATGTGCCGCGCGCGGATCGGATTTGTTGCGCAGGTTCGCGAGATCCGCCTCCAGCGTGCCGGTGCGGTTGAAGTCTTTCAGGAGCCGCCGCTGCCAGGCAGGCGGCAGCTTCAATGCGGCGACGAGCGCGGAAAACATGCCGACATCGCCCATGCGGATCGCGGGCGAGGCGATGCCGAAGTGCCGCGCGGTCTCGAAAGCGAGCGCAAGGCATTCGGCGTCCGCGGCACTTTTGTCCTCGCGGCCGAGTTGTTCGATCCCGGCCTGCAGATATTCGCCGCTGCCGCCGCCGCGGTCGCGAAAGATCGGGCCGAGATAGCAGTAGTTCGCAGCGGCACCCGATTTTTTCTCGATATGCGCGCGGCAGGCCGGGATCGTGATGTCGGGCCGCAGGCAAAGTTCGCGGCCTGCGGAATCCG
>CAUJKG010000161.1 GCA_963205465.1 Pseudomonadota bacterium
AGATTCTGGATCGCGCGCTGCAGATCAGTGATTTCATAGCTTGCACGTGCGGCATCGAACACCTGGAAGAAGGCGACGCCATCCACAGCGACCGTCGCGTTGTCCTTGGTGATGACTTCCTGCGTTGGCACATCGAGCACCTGCTCCATCATGTTCACCTTGGAGCCGACGCGATCGATGAAGGGAACGATGAAATTGAGGCCGGAAGTCAGCGTGTTGGTGTATCTGCGAAAGCGCTCGACGGTGTAGTGGTAACCCTGCGGCACCGTCTTCACGCCCGCGAGCACGGTCATGATCGCGATGACCAGGATAACCAGAACAAAAATGCTGAAGCCGTCCATGAGTGCCTCTCCGCGCAAACAAATCCAAGATCTATGGCCAACATGGCGCGACCCGCACGCCACGGCAAGTATCGCTGATTCTCACGTTTTCGTCAGAGTCAGCCTCGGTACCAGCCCATGAGTTCGCGCGCCACAACGTGACGGATGACCTCGATTCCGGCATCGGAATCGTTCAGGCAGGGAATGGCGGCGAAATTCTCGCCACCATGCTCCAGAAATATGTCGCGATTCTCCATGCCGATTTCTTCGATCGTTTCCAAACAATCGGCGACGAAGCCGGGCGTGACGATGGCCAGATTCTTCACGCCCGATTTTGCCAGTGCCTCGACGGTCTTGTCGGTATAGGGCTTGAGCCATTCGTCCTTCCCGAACCGGGACTGGAACGTCATCGCGAATTGCTGCTCGTCCATGCCGAGCCGCTGCCGCATCAGCCGCGCGCTCACCGCACACTGGCAGTAATACGGATCGCCCTTCAGGAGATATTCGAGCGGCACGCCGTGAAACGAGGACAGGATCACGTCAGGCTTGAACGGGAGCTTCGCAATCTCCTTTTGCAGTTCGTTCGTCACCGCTTCGATATAGACCGGATCATCATGCCAGGGCGGCGCGATGCGGACCGCAGGCTGCCAGCGCATCTGCTTGAGCGCGTCGAACGCCTTGTCCGCCACCGTCGCCGTCGTCGCCGCCGCGTATTGCGGATAAAGCGGTACGATCAGGATGCGATCGCAGCCCTGCTCCTGCAAAATCTTCAGCCGCGATGCAATCGACGGGTTGCCGTAGCGCATGGCCCAGTCGAATACGAGCCTGTCGTTGTCGCCGAATGCCGTGGCGAGCTTCTCCGACTGCGAGCGCGTGATGGTCTTGAGCGGACTTTCATCCCGCTCGCGATTCCAGATCTTGTCGTAGTCCCTGCCTTTGACCTGCGGCCGGCGGGAGAGGATGATGACGTTGAGCACGAACCACCACAGCGCGCGAGGCGCCTCGATCACGCGGCGGTCGGAGAGAAACTCTTTCAGATAGCGCCGCATCGACCAGTAGTCGGTCGCATCCGGCGTGCCGAGATTGACGATCAAGACTCCGACTTTGCGGTCGAAAGCGGGGTGGTCCGAAGGACGCCTGGCGGGTTCGATTTTCATGGCGCGGCAATATAGAAGAGGGCTGCTGCCGAACCATAGCGGCGGGCAGAGACACAAAGTAGCAGATTTGCGATGATTTCACGCCGCGGCTTCCACGCCAGCTTTTCCGCCTTTTTGGCCTCGCTTTCCACCTGGCGGCCGGCCTGGGCGCAACCGGTCGCCTCCACGCGCATTACCTTCGTCCTGTTCAACGACTTCTACATCATGAACGAGCAGGTCCTGGCCGACGGCAAAGCCCGCGGCGGCTTTGCCCGGCTTGCGACAGTCGTAAACGACGAACGCGCGAAGCACCGGAACGTGATCGTCGCGCATGGCGGCGATACGCTCTCGCCTTCGCTGATGTCGGGCTTCGACCGTGGCAAGCACATCGTCGCGCTTACGAACCTGATCGCGCCGGACATTTTCGTATCCGGCAATCACGAATTCGATTTCGGCCGCGACGTATTTCTGGAGCGCATGCGCGAGGCGAAATTTCCGCTCTATGGCGCGAACCTGCGCCTTGCGAACGGCAATCCCGTACCCGGTCATCTCGACCGCAAGATCTTCGATTTCGACGGCGTGAAGCTCGGCCTCACCGGCATCGCTTATGAGAAGTCCGCGAGGCTTTCTTCGCCGGAAGACCTGCAATTTCTTCCCTGCGTCGAAACCACGAAGGCGCAGGCTGCGGCGTTGCGCAAGGAAGGTGCAGACTTCGTCTGCGCGGTCCTGCATTGTGACCGCGGCGACGCGTTTCTCCTGCAATTCGCGCAGGCCGCCGAGCTTCTGCTGACCGGACACACGCACGACCTCTTCATTCAGCATGACGGCCAGGTCGCTATCGTGGAATCCGGATACGACGCCTTCTACGTTACCTGCATCGATGTCGACATTCAGGTGAATATCCGTGAAGGCAAACGCGTCGCAACCTGGTGGCCAAGATTTCGCGTGATCGACACTGCCGATGTTGTGCCGGATGCGGCTGTTGCGGCGGCGGTCGCGAAATATCAGGAAGATTTTTCGCGCGAGACCGAAGCCGCCGTCGCCAAAACAGAATTCGAACTCGACAGCCGCAACGCCACGATCCGCACCCGCGAAGCCGCGATCGGCAATCTCTTCGCCGACGCCATGCGCCACACGATGAAGGCCGACGCCGCCGTCATCAACGGTGGCGGCATTCGTTCGGGCAAGGTCTATGCGCCGGGCTCCGCAATTAAAATCCGCGATATTCTGGCGGAGCTTCCCTTCAACAATCGCGTCGTCGTGGTCGAAATGACCGGTGAAGCGCTGTTACAGGCGATGGAAAACGGTCTCGCCCAAGTGCCGGTTCCGGCCGGTCGATTCCCGCAGGTTTCCGGCATCAAGCTCGTGTTCGATCCGAAACGGCCGATGCGCAGCCGCGTGATTTCAATGGAAGTCGCCGGCAAGCCGGTCGAGCCCGCGCGTATTTATCGGATCGCGATCCTCGATTTTCTCGCGCGCGGCGGCGACGACTACATCACCTTCCGCGAGGCAAAGCGTGTCACGCCGGATGCCGACGCGCCGCTCTTGGCAAACGAGGTGATTGCCTATCTGAAGTCGCTAGGCGTGGTGCGCATTAAGCCCGAGGGACGGATCGTTTCGCTCTAGTCGTCGTCGCCTCATCTGAGGAGGCGCGGAACGCGCCGTCTCGAAGGATGAGGCTCGGAACTACCCTCGCTCGTCCGAGATCACCTTGCCGTCGTTCGGCAGCGAGCCGACCGCGACGAGTTCGACCTTGCCCTTGAGCTTGGTCACCGCCTGCAAGGTCGCGGCAACTTTCTCGGAGAGATCCGCGCCGCCATTCGCGCTTTCCGCGCGCAGGGTCATCGCGTCCTGCTCATTCTCGCGCGTGACGACAAGACGGAGCTTCCGCAGTGCCGGATGTTGTTTCGAAAGCTCGGCGATCTGTTCGGGCCGCACGAACATTCCCTTGATCTTGGCGGTCTGATCGGCACGGCCCATCCAGCCCTTGATGCGCAGATTGGTGCGCCCGCACGGCGACGCGCCTTTCATCACCGCGGAAAGATCCCCGGTCGCAAGCCGAATCCAGGGATGATGCTCGTTGAACGACGTCACCACGATCTCACCGACATCACCCTCGGCAACCGGATCGCCGGTACCCGGACGCACGATCTCGACCAATACGTCTTCGTTCGCAATCATGCCTTCGCGCGCAGAACTCTCGTAAGCGATCACTCCCATGTCGGCGGTCGCATAGGTCTGATAGGCATCGACGCCGCGCGACTTCACTTCCGCCTGCAACGACGGCGGAAACGCGGCACCAGAAACCACCGCCCTGCGGATGCAGGACACGTCGGAGTTCGCCGCCTGCGCCGCATCAAGCAGGATTTTCAGAAAGTCCGGAGTGCCCGTATAAGCGACCGGCTTGAGATGCGCGATCATTTCGAGCTGCATATCGGTCTGACCGGGCCCTGCGGGAATAACCGGGCAGCCCAGCGCGCGAGCGGCAGAATCGAGAATGAATCCGCCCGGCGTCATGTGATAGGAAAACGTATTCAGCACGATATCGCCGGGACGGAAGCCTGCCGCGAACAGCGCGCGCGCCGCACGCCATGAATCCTTCCCGGTGCCTTCCGGTTCGAAGATCGGACCGGGCGAAGTGAACAGACGCCCGAACGACGAAACCGCAACAGGCACGAAGCCCGCAAACGGCGGCAACGCCTTCTGCATCGCCGGCAACGCCGACTTGCGCAGCACCGGCAGCTTCGCGAGCGCCTCGCGCGAATTCACGGCAGCCGGATCCACGCCCTGCAAATGTTGCCGCCAGCCCGGCGCTTGCATCGCCGCCGCCACAAGGGCCGGCAGGCGCGCCATCAGGTCGGCTTCGCGCGCGTCGGCGGAGCGGGTTTCGAGTTTGTCGTAATGCTCTGTCATGTGAGGACTTACGCCAGCCAGCGCTTGCGGCGCTTGTAGTGCTTCACGTCGCGGAAGGATTTGCGGCCCGCGCCGGAAACGCCGAGATAGAATTCCTTCACGTCCTCGTTGTCGCGCAGCGAAGCGGCGTCGCCGTCGAGCACGATGCGGCCGTTC
>CAUJKG010000162.1 GCA_963205465.1 Pseudomonadota bacterium
ATCCCATGATGGCTTCGGCCGAACTCGATGAAGGCGCGAAGCTCTTCTATCGCAAACCCGAAGCGAACACCTGGGGCATCCTGAACGTGCGCGAGGAATTCGCGAACAAGCATCCGAACCTCGTGCAGCGCGTGCTCAAAGTCTATGAGCAGGGCCGCCGCTGGGCGCTCGCCAATCCCGATCAGGTAACGAAGGCGCTGGCCGAGGCCGCGAAGATCCCGGAAGCTGTCGCCGCGAAGCAGTTGAAGGAGCGGACCGAGCTCACGCACAGCGCGATCGGAAAGCCGCAGCGCGACTCCATTCTCGCCGCCGGCATCGCACTTCAGAAAGCGGGCGTGATCGATGCGAAAGTCAACATTGAGCAAGTGCTGAACAGCCTGATCGACGAGCGCTTCAACGCGACGCTCTCGAACTGATTGCCGATCGCTTGCTCATGAGCGCCATGGATGCCGTTCAACCACGAGACGCCGCTCAACCAGCGGCGTCTCCCATTCCTTCCACGCCGGCGGCGAAACCGCGTCTGGGCACGAAGTTCGTGCTCGGGATTCTCCTCCCGGTAGCGCTGGCGCTCGGTTGGGAAATCGCCGTCGCGACCGGCTTCGCGCAAGGGCGGTTGATGCCGCCACCGAGCCGGCTCTTCAAAACGCTTTACGATCTTGCGATCACCGGCGAGCTCTGGCGTCACATCGGCGCGACGCTCGCGCGCGTGCTTGCCGGCTTCGCGCTCGGCACCATCGCCGGCACGATTGTCGGCGCGATCGCGGGCGCATCGCGGCTGGCAAAAGACATTGTCGATCCGACGCTGCAAGGTTTGCGCTCGGTGCCGTCCATCGCCTGGGTGCCGCTTTTCATTCTGTGGCTCGGCATCTTCGAGGAATCCAAGATCGCGCTGATCGCGGTGGGCTGCTTCTTCCCGGTTTATCTCGGCGTGTTCGGCGCGATTTCATCGGTCGACCGCAAAACCGTCGAAGTCGGACGCATGTTCCGGCTCTCGCAGTTTCAACTGGTGCGGCGGATCCTGTTGCCTGCGATTCTTCCCGCTTACGTGCTCGCGCTCCGGCAGGGTCTCGGGCTCGGCTGGATGTTCGTGGTCGCCGCTGAATTCATGGGCGCTTCCGAGGGGCTCGGCTATCTCCTGGTCGACGGCCAGCAACTCGGCAAGCCGGACCAGATTCTCGCGGCGATCCTCACCTTCGCGATCTTAGGCAAAATCACCGACGGCTTGCTCGCAGCAGCAAGCGCGCCGTTCCTCACCTGGCAAGATGCCTTCGCGCCCAAGAACTGAATCTGCAAGAACTAGTCATGCTCAACATCCAGTCGGTCGATAAAATTTATCCCAACGGCGTGCGCGCGCTCGATCGCGTCAGGCTCGACATCACACAAGGCGAGATCGTCGCCGTGGTTGGCGGCTCGGGTTGCGGCAAGAGCACGCTCCTGCGTCTGATTGCCGGCCTCGATCCGGCAACGCGCGGATCGGTTGCGCTCGACGGCGACACCATCCTGTCGCCGCATCCATGCGTCGGCATGATCTTTCAGGAGCCACGGCTCCTGCCCTGGCTCACGGTCGCCGGCAATGTCGCGTTCGGTGTTTCACACCTTCCGCGCGGCAAGCGCGACGCCATTGTCGGCGAAGTGCTGCTTCGCGTCGGACTTTCGGACTACGCGGATCGCTGGCCGCGCGAACTCTCCGGCGGACAGGCGCAACGCGTCGCCATCGCCCGCTCGCTCGCACCACGGCCCAAAGTGCTTCTGCTCGACGAGCCGTTCTCCGCACTCGACGCCTTCACGCGCGCGAGCCTGCACGAGCATCTGCTCGAACTCTGGCGCGCCTTGCAGCCGACGCTCGTGCTCGTGACCCATGATGTCGAGGAAGCTGCATATCTCGCCGACCGCGTCGTCGTGATGCGGCCGCAACCGGGGCGGATTTCTTCCGTGTTCGAACTCGGTCTGAAACGCCCGCGCGACCGCTACAGCGCCGAACTCGAAGCGGCGAAGCGGCGCATCTTGCATGCGCTGGACCAGTCGCTGCGCACACGAAGTGCCGGCGACGAACTGGTGCCGGCTGCCGCGATCTGACATAAGGCCCGCAAACGGGAGGAGCTATCCATGGACGCAGCAGAACTTCGCTCGCTTCAGGCGCCGATCAAGGAAAAATACAAGACCGACCCGGACGCCTCCGTCATCACGCTCAAGGCAAACGGTGCGCTGGACGAAGGCATTTCCTGCAAGGTCGAAACCGGCCGCGCGATCGAACTCGCCGGTCTGCACCCGGCGACCGGCGGTTCGGGCCGCGAGCTTTGCTCCGGCGACATGCTGCTCGAAGCGCTGGTCGCTTGCGCCGGCGTCACGCTCAAGGCAGTCGCGACCGCGATCGAAATTCCGCTGAAGAGCGGCAAGGTATTCGCGGAGGGCGATCTCGATTTTCGCGGCACGCTCGGCGTCGCCAAGGATGCGCCGGTCGGTTTCCGTGAAATCCGTTTGCGCTTTGAAGTCGAAACCGATGCGCCGCAGGAGAAGCTCGACCAGCTTTTGAAGCTGACCGAGCGCTATTGCGTGGTCTATCAAACCATCAAGGCCGGGCCGAAAGTGGACGTTTTGCTGCAGCGCGCTTGACGCTTACGTCATTCGCGCCGGATAAAGAGTTGCGTCTGGCGCTCGCGCCATTTGCGACCAATAAAAAGCGCTGCCCGCCATCATGTCTCCGGAAATTTTTTACTGGCTGACGATCGCCGTGAAAATGGCGATCGCGGCTTCCGTCGTGATCGGCGCGACCATCGCGGCGGAGCGCGCGGGGCCTTTGATCGGCGCGTTGGTCGCAACACTTCCGGTTTCGGCGGGACCTTCCTATTTCTTTCTCGCTTTCGAGCAGGACGCCGCCTTCATTTCGGAGAGCGCGCTCGGCAGTCTGCTCCTGAACGCCGCGACGGCGGTCTATGTCACGACCTATGTTCTCTTGTCGCAGCGACACCCGTTCATCGTCTGCGTGCCGGCCGCAATCACGGCGTGGCTCGGGTCACTCTTCTTGTTTTCCCACTTCTTCCGCTCCGCAAACGCCGCAGCACTTCTGAACATCGTCGTCTTCGCAACCTGCTTCGTGCTCGTGCGGCGCTATCGCAACGTGCGCATGCCGAAGATGAATTTGCGCTGGTATGATTTCGCCTTTCGCGCCGGTCTCGTCGGCATACTGGTCGGCGTCATTCTCGGCTTGCATAAGCTGATGGGGCCGCTTGCAACCGGTGCGCTCGCCGCGTTCCCGATCGTGTTCACGAGCATGATGCTTATCCTGCACCGGCGCTATGGCGGACCAGCCTGTGCCGCGGTGATGGCGAACGGCATTACCGGACTGTTCGGCTTCGGTATCGCCACGTACTTCCTGCATAAATCGGTGATTTCGCTCGGCGTACCGCTCGCGCTTTCGATCGCACTCGGCATCACGGTGGCGTGGAATCTCGGCATCTTCGCACTGCGCGGCAAGCTGAAGCTTTAGTTCTGACGCAAAATGCTTTTCAGCCGATAGAGCGCTTCCAGCGCTTCGCGAGGCGACATCTCGTCGGGATGCATGGCGTCGAGCGCGGTCCCCAGCGCATCGGGCTTTGCTTCGTTCTCGACAGACGCGCGCGGCGGAATCTTCGCGCTCTGAAATAGCGGAAGGTCCTCGAAACCCTGCAACGGCTTCGAGCGCGATTCCGATTCGAGTTCGGCGAGCACGACCCGCGCGCGTTCGATCACGCTTGCGGGAAGTCCGGCGAGCTTCGCGACCTGAATGCCGTAAGAGCGGTCCGCGGTGCCGCGCACGACTTCGTGCAGGAAGATCACTTCGTTTTCCCACTCTTTCACGCGCACGGTGGCATTGATCTGCCGCTTGAGCCGGGATGCCAGCGCGGTCAATTCGTGAAAATGAGTCGCGAAGAGACCGCGGCAGCGATTGACTTCGTGCAGGTGTTCGAGCGTCGCCCAGGCGATGGAAAGGCCGTCGAAAGTCGCCGTGCCGCGTCCGATTTCGTCGAGGATCACAAGCGAACGCGAAGTCGCTTGATGCAGGATCGCCGCGGTTTCGACCATCTCGACCATGAAGGTGGAACGGCCGCGCGCGAGATCGTCGGCGGCGCCCACACGCGAGAACAGACGATCGACGATGCCGATTTTCGCGCGCCGCGCCGGCACGAACGAGCCTGCCTGCGCCAGGATCGCAAGGATCGCATTCTGCCGGAGAAAGGTGGACTTGCCGGCCATGTTCGGGCCGGTCACGAGCCAGATTGCGCCGGCCTCCGTGCCGTCCGGAGGAGACAGCGAGCAGTCGTTCGGCACGAAGGGGCCGCCTTCGTGCAGGATCGAAGCCTCCACCACGGGATGGCGGCCGCCTTCGATTTCGAACGCAAGCGAATCATCAATTTCCGGCCGGACCCAGCCGGATTCCGCCGCGCGTTCGGCCAACGCCGCGGCAACATCGATCTCGGCGAGTGCGTTCGCGACCATCTCCAGCAGCGACGCCTGCTCAAGCACGCGGGCGCAAAGCTCGCCGAAGATGCCGAGCTCGATCTGCACCGCGCGTTCACCGGCGGACGCGATCTTCGATTCCAGTTCGCCGAGTTCGGTGGTCGAGAAACGCATCGCACCCGCCATCGACTGGCGATGGATGAAACGCTCGCGCGCCTTGGAGTTCAGGATTTTCTCGCCATGCTGGCTCGGCACTTCGATGAAGAAGCCGAGCACGTTATTGTATTTCACCTTCAGCGATTTGACCTGGGTTTCGTCGGCATAGCTCTGCTGCAGACCGGCGATGATCCCGCGCGCCTCGTCCCGCAGTGTTCGCGCTTCATCGAGATTCTTATCAAAGCCCGCGCGCACGAAACCGCCGTCGCGCTTGGAAAGCGGCAACTCTTCGGCAAGCGCGCTCGCGATGGCGTCGCGCAATCCACGATCCGGCGCGCCCATGGCTTGCGCTGCGAGCGCGATTTCATCCGGAACGCTCTCGGAATTTTTCAGCACGGTCGAGAGCGCGAAGGCGGCACGCAGCGCCTGCCCGATCGCGGCCAGATCGCGCGGGCCGCCGCGGTCGAGTGCGATTCTGGAGAGCGAACGCGACAGATCCGGCGCGCTGGCTAGCGCCTTTCTGATTTCCGCGCGCAAGGTCCAGTGCTCGAAGAAATACTCGACGCCATCGAGACGCTTGCCGATTTCGGCCGCATTGCAAAGCGGACTTGCCAGTCTTCTGGCCAAGAGCCGCGCGCCGGCTGCGGTCACGCTACTGTCGACCACCGACAATAAGCTGCCGCGCGTGTCGCCGGCCATGGTGCGCAACAATTCGAGATTGTTGCGGGTCGAGGCGTCGATCTGCATGACGCCGCTTGCGGACTCGCGCGCAGGCGGCGTGAGCGCGGGCCGCGCGCCAAGCTGGGTCCGCTCGATATAGGTCGCAGCCGCGGCAGCGGCGGAAAGCTCAAGCCGCGTGAACGCGCCGAACGAGTCGGACGTCGCAACATTGAAGAACGCCGCAAGACGCCGCTCCGCGGTCGCGCTTTCGAACAGCTCTTTGGCCATCGGCGTCACGTTCGCAAGCGAGCGCCAATAGCTCTTCAGTTCCGGATCGTCGTAAAGCGTATCGGAAAGCAGGATTTCGCCGGGCTCGATCCGCGCGATTTCGGCAGCAAGCCGCATCGGATCGGCTTCGGCGACGCGAAACTCGCCGGTGGATATATCCAGCCACGCCAGACCATAACGCGCATCGTCCTCGGAGGTCTTCGCGCGGGCGACCGCCATCAGCCAATTGTTGCGCTTTGCATCGAGCAGCGTGTCTTCCGTCAGCGTGCCGGGGGTCACGAGGCGGACGACGCCGCGCTTCACCACCGACTTCGCGCCGCGCTTCTTGGCTTCGGCGGGATCTTCGGTCTGTTCGCAGACCGCGACGCGGAAACCCTTCGCGATCAGCCGATGCAGATATTCTTCGGAGCGCTCGACCGGGACGCCGCACATCGGAATGTCTTGACCCTGATGCTTGCCGCGCTTGGTCAGCACGATGCCGAGCGCGCGCGAGGCTTTCTCGGCGTCGTCGAAGAAGAGTTCGTAGAAGTCCCCCATCCGGTAGAACAAGAGCGAGCCGGGATTGGCGGCCTTGATCTCGATATATTGTTCCATCATCGGCGTGACGCGCGCGGGCGTGTCGACGGCCGGTTCGGTGCTGGAAATGGGAGAAGCCGCGTCCTGCATGGCGCGGGCACCCTAGCAGAGCCGGAAAGCGGCTTGCGAGTCGCGGGCGCAGTTATCCCTGCTCTTCGATCCGCCGAGATAATTCGCGTTTTGCCGCACGAAGAATCGAATCGGACGCGGCACCATCCGTCAGCCGGGCATTGATCAGCGCTCCCACCATGAGCGCCACGAAAGCCGCGGCTCGTTCTTTCGCGTCATCGCCTTTCACATAGCGCGCAACCAGCGCGACCAGCCGCTCGCGGCCCGTCTGCAAGGCTTTTCGCGCGGGACTCTTGCGATTTCCGACCTCGCCGCCGAGCGCGGCCAGCGCACAGCCCGTCCCCGGATTGTCGCGATGCCGACGCGAAAGATAGCGCTCGACGATTGTTTTCAGCTCTTCTCCTGCCGGTGCGGCTTCCGCGGCCGCGCGCAGGCCGCTGCCCGGCTCCGCGAAGGCGTAGCGGCAGGCCTCGTCGATCAGCGCGTCCTTCGATTCGAAATGCTTGTAGAAGCCGCCATGCGTCATGCCGGCTTCCTGCATCACTTCCGCGACGCCGACGGCGGCAAGCCCGCGCTCGCGAAACAGCTTCGCGGCGACGGCGACGATCCGTTCGCGATTTTCCGTGGCAACTTCCCGGGAGCTACGCATCGCGCACGCCTCCAGCCATGCGGTTTCAGAATGGATGATGACTATCATCTAATTATTGACAGCGCAACAAGGGCATGGGAGTTCGCGAGCCGGTAAGCCTCGGAGCGCTTTCATGAGTCTCGACGCAGCGATCACCGCGAAGCCCGCACGACTGCAGGGCAAGCCGCTCCTCTTCTTTCTCACGCTGCTCGCGGCCCTCGGCATGCTCGCGACGAATATGTATCTCGCGTCCTTTCCTTCGCTCGGCAAAACCCTTGCGGCGACGCCGGGGCAGGTGAAGCTGACGCTCACCGTGTTCTTACTGGGCTTTGCCGCCGGCCAGCTGATCGTCGGCCCCTTGTCGGATCGCTTCGGCCGCCGGCCGCTCTTGCTTGCCGGCCTCATCGTCTATGCAATAGCCGGCCTGTCGATTGCGCTCTCGATCAATATCGAATGGATGATCGGGCTTCGGATCGCGCAGGCGGTGGGCGCCTGCACGGGATCGGTGCTCGCCCGCGCGGTTGCGCGCGATCTGTTTTCCGGCGACGAACTCACGCGATCGCTCGGCTTCGTGACGACGCTGACCGCCGCGGCACCGGGTTTCTCGCCTTTGATCGGCGGACTCATCGAAACCTATTTCGGATGGCGCGGCACGTTCGTGCTGCTCGCGCTCGTCGGCATCTTTGCCGCGATCATCGTCTGGCTGCGCGTACCGGAAACGCATCAGAACCGCGATACCGCGCCGCGCCTCGGCCAGGCGTTCGCGAGTTACTTCACGCTTCTGCGCGAACGCATCTTCCTCGTGCCGGCGCTGGCGACTACCTGCACGATGATCGGACTGTTCGCGTTCTTCGCCGCCTCGCCCAGCATTTTCATCGAGCGCTTCGGCGTGCCGCCGGCGCTGTTCGGCTTCATTCCCTGCGTCACCGTATTCGCGGTATTCGCGGGCGGCTTCAGCGCGCCGCGGCTCGCCAAACGCTGGCCGGGCTACCGCCCGATCCTGTTCGGGATCGCCATGATGATCTTCGGAAGCGGGGCCATGCTTGCCATCTCTTTCGCGAACCCCGGCATGTTTCACGTGCTCGGCGCGCTCGTGTTCTTCCTGTTCGGCATGGGCATCGTGAGCCCGCTCGCGACCGTCTTTGCGCTACGGCCGTTTCCGGAAAAGGCAGGAGCAGCTTCGGCGCTGATCGGCTGTTTCCAGATGGCGGGCGGCGCCCTGGGAACGGTGCTTTTGAGCGCGTTGCCCTACCCTGCGCTGCCGGCCCTGCCGATGGTGATGCTGGGCGGCGCCTTTCTCAGCCTGTTCGTGATTTTTACCGGCGGCAGAGCCCCCTAGCGGCTGGATTGTCACACCATCCCCCGGCCGATTGTCTCAGGCTTATTCTTATGCGCCAATGACTTGAGCCCGTAGCAGTCGCGGGTCTATGGTCGCCGCCCCGACGAAAGGCCCGGGGGCTAGGAGAAGGCATGACCGACAAAAAGAACCGCAGGACGCGGCCCACATTTACCGACCAGGAAGCGCTGCAATTCCACTCGTCCGGACGGCCGGGCAAGCTGGAAGTCGTCGCGACCAAACCGATGGCGACACAGCGCGATCTCTCGCTCGCTTATTCCCCGGGGGTTGCCGTCCCCGTTCTGGCCATCGCCGAAGATCCAACCCGCGCCTTCGATTACACCGCCAAGGGCAACCTGGTCGGCGTGATCTC
>CAUJKG010000163.1 GCA_963205465.1 Pseudomonadota bacterium
CGTGCATTTCGCGGCGACCGCGGAAGAAGCGAACGAGATCATCCTCGGCATCTGTGAGCGGCTGGAGGCCAAGACCGTCGCCAAGGGCAAGTCGATGATCTCGGAGGAGACCGGGCTCAACGAATATCTCGAAGCGAACGGTATCCATCCGGTGGAGACCGATCTTGGCGAATACATCATTCAGTTGCGTGGCGAGACCCCTTCGCATCTGATCGCGCCGGCAATGCATGTCACCCGCGAGCAGGTCGAAGCCGATTTTCGCCGCGCGCATGTGGGCCTGCCGCCGGAGCGCAACCTCGACGAGCCGACGTCGCTGCTCGCCGAAGCCCGCGCCATGCTGCGTGACCAGTTCCTGCGCGTCGATGTCGGGATCACCGGCGCAAATTTTCTGGTGGCGGAGACCGGCTCGTCCATCATCGTGACCAACGAAGGCAATGGCGATCTCACGCAGACGATCGCGAAAGCGCATGTGGTGATTTCGAGCATCGAGAAGGTGGTGCCGACGCTGGAGGACGCGACCCTGTTCTTGCGTCTGCTTGCGCGTTCAGGCTCCGGCACGGAGCTGACGGCTTACACGACCTTTTCGACCGGGCCGCGCCGGGTCGGCGATCCGGACGGACCGCAGGAATATCATGTGGTGCTGCTCGATAACGGCCGCTCCAACATGCTTGGCGGCAGTTTTCAGGAAATGCTTCGATGCATCCGCTGTTCGGCCTGCATGAACCATTGTCCGGTGTTCCATGCAGTCGGCGGTCATGCCTATGGCTGGGTCTATTCGGGACCGATGGGCGCGGTGCTGACGCCCTCGCTGGTGGGCGTCGAACAGGGCGGCAAGCTCCCTAATGCGTCCACGCTCTGCGGCCGCTGCGAGGAGGTGTGCCCGGTTCGCATCCCGCTGCCGAAGCTGATGCGGAACTGGCGCGAGCGCGAGTTCGAGCGGCATTTGCAACCCGTCACGGCCCGTTACGGCCTCGGTCTCTGGGCCACCTTCGCGCGGCGTCCGGCGCTCTATCGCTTGGCATCCAGCCTTGCGATGCGGCTGCTTGGCTGGTTGGGCGGCAAAGGGCGCTTGCCGGCGCTGCCGTTTACCGGCGGCTGGACCGGACATCGCGACTTTCCTGCGCCGCAAGGGCAGACGTTCCAGTCGCTCTGGGCCAAACGGAAGAACACGCGATGAAGGGCAGGGAAGCGGTCTTCGCCAATATCAGGAAGTCGCTGCGGGTTTCCCTCGACGATCGGCTGCGCCGGGAACAAGTCGCGGCCCGATTGCGGCAGCATCCGCGCAACCTGATTCCGTCGCGTGGACAAAAGCCGGACGCAGCAAGGCTCGAACTCTTCACGCAGATGCTCGAAATGGCGAAGGCGAGCTTCACGATCCTCCACCGGCGCGAAGACATCCCGGCCGAAGTCGCAGCCTATCTGCGGGCGCGGAACCTGCCGCACGCGATCCGCCACGGCGAAGATGCGCGCCTTGCGCTCATTCCCTGGGCAAAGGAAGCGGCGCTCGAAATCACCAAAGGCGCCTCCGATGGCGCGCAACTCGCGTCGGTGTCGTATGCCTTCGGCGGCGTCGCCGAGACCGGCACGCTCGTGATGTTGTCAGGCGCGGACAATCCGACCACGCTCAACTTTCTTCCCGATCACCATCTTGTCGTCATTGACGAACGGGACATTGCAGGCGATTACGAATCTGTCTGGGATCGAATCCGCGAGTGCTTCGGCGAACTGAAGATGCCTCGCGTCGTGAACTGGATAACCGGACCGTCGCGGTCGGGCGATATCGAGCAGACACATCTGCTCGGTGCGCATGGCCCGCGTAGCTTGCATGTCTTGATAGTGAGAAGTTCCGGGTAGTGAAGCGTTCCTGAATTTCACCGCGGGCTCTCTTGAGGCCGCGAAACGGCGGATAAACCAGAGGTCAGTCATGGCAAAGAAATCGAAGAAGAAAGCAAAGAAAGCCGCGGCCAAGAAAGCCAAAGCCCCGAAGAAGACCGCCAAAAAGGCGAAGAAGGCGGTCGCGAAAAAGACCAAGAAAGTAGCGGCCAAAAAGCCTGCAAAGAAAGCGGCGAAGAAGGCCGCACCGAAGGCAGCCGCACCGAAGGCCGCTGCGCCGAAGCCGAGAAAGCGCAAGCAGATGACCGAGAAACAGGTCGACAAGGCGCTCAAAGATACCTTCCCGGCGTCCGATCCGCTTCCGGTAACGCCGCAGCCGGCTCCGAAGCCCTGGTCGCCGTTCGGTTCGAACTGAACGCGACACAGCGCACGCAAACGCGCTGCGTAAGAGATGCAAAGCCGGCCCGTACAATCGGGCCGGCTTTTGCTTTTTTCAGGTCTCCCGCTTTTTCTGACCTTTGGAACGGTTCTGATATAGTCGCCGGACGCGCCCGACCCGGAGGCGCCTTTCGAGGGAACCGCCGATGGTCGCAATGCCCGCTCCCGATCGTTCGGTGCTGGATCGCCGCGAAAGCATCGTCGCGGCTCTGCGCGCGATCGTGCCGGGTGAGGGCGTGATCGCGAACGATATCGCGATGCGGCCTTATGAGTCCGATGGCCTCACCGCCTACCGCCAGCTGCCGATGGTGGTCGTGCTGCCGGAAACGACCGAACAGGTCTCGAAGGTTCTCCGCTACTGCTACGAAAATGGCATCAAGGTCGTGCCGCGCGGCGCCGGGACGTCGCTGTCGGGCGGTGCGCTGCCGCTCGAGGACGGCGTGCTGCTCGGCATGGGCAAGTTCAACAAGATCCTCGACATCGATTTTCCCAACCGCGCGGTGGTGGCCCAGCCCGGCGTCACCAATCTCGGCATCACCAAGGCGGTCGAAGGCCAGGGCTTCTATTACGCGCCGGATCCGTCCTCGCAGATCGCCTGCACCATCGGCGGCAATGTCGGCGAGAACTCCGGCGGTGTGCATTGCCTGAAATACGGCCTGACCACGAACAACGTGCTCGGCGTCGAGATGGTGCTGATCACCGGCGAGGTGGTCCGCTTCGGCGGCAAGCACCTCGATGCCGAAGGCTATGACTTCTTAAGCCTCGTCATCGGCTCGGAAGGGCTGCTCGGTGTCGTCACCGAGGTGACGGTGCGTATTCTGAAGAAGCCCGAGACGGCGCGCGCGCTTCTGGTCGGCTTTCCGACCTCGGAAGCCGCAGGCGATTGCGTGGCGAAGATCATCGGCGAGGGCATCATTCCGGGCGGCATGGAGATGATGGATCGGCCCGCCATTGCCGCCGCCGAAGCCTTCGTGAACGCCGGTTACCCACTCGATGTTGAAGCGCTCCTGATCGTCGAACTCGACGGGCCGGAAGCCGAATGCGATCACCTGATGGAGCGTGTTTCCTCCATCGCCAAGGATTGCGGCGCGGTCACCTTGCGCGTGTCCACGAGCGAAGAGGAGCGGCTGAAGTTCTGGGCGGGTCGCAAGGCGGCGTTTCCGGCGGTCGGGCGCATCTCGCCGGATTACTACTGCATGGACGGCACCATCCCGCGCGCCAAGCTGCCGCTGGTGCTGTCGCGGATGCGCGAGCTTTCCGAGAAATATGGCCTCCTGGTCGCCAATGTCTTCCACGCCGGCGACGGCAACCTGCATCCGCTCATTCTTTATGACGCGAACAAGGAAGGCGAACTCCAGCGCGCGGAAAGCTTCGGCAACGACATTCTCCGCCTTTGCGTCGAGGTTGGCGGGGTGTTGACCGGTGAGCATGGCGTCGGCGTCGAGAAGCGCGACCTGATGCCGTCGATGTTCGACAAGATCGATCTCGACCAGCAGCTTCGCGTCAAATGTGCCTTCGACGACAAAGGGCTCTTGAATCCGGGCAAGGTATTTCCGGAGTTGCACCGCTGCGCCGAAATGGGCCGCATGCATGTCCATGGCGGCAAGACCGCGTTTCCAGATCTACCGCGGTTCTAGCATGCAGGACATCCTCAAACCCCGCGACGCCGCCGACGTCGCCGCAGCGATTGCGTCCGCAAACGAAGGCGGCAAACGGTTGGAAATCGTCGGGCAGGGCTCGAAGCGCGAACTCGGCCGCGCCACCCAGACCGATACCACGCTCGATCTTTCCGCGATCTCCGGCATCACGCTCTACGAGCCGGAAGAACTCGTGCTGTCCGCGCGCGCTGCGACGCCGATCGCCGAAATCGAGAAAGCGCTCGAAGCGCACAAGCAGGAACTGTCGTTCGAGCCGATGGATTACGGCCCGCTTCTGAACAAGCCCGCAGGCGCGGGCACCATTGGCGGTGCGGTCGCTTGCGGACTTTCCGGGCCACGCCGGATCAAGACGGGTGCGGCACGCGATTTCATGCTCGGCGTCCATGCGGTGTCCGGCCGTGGCGAACGGTTCAAGGCCGGCGGCCGCGTGGTGAAGAACGTCACCGGCTACGACCTGCCGCGTCTGTTCGCAGGTTCCTGGGGCACGCTCGCGGTGATGACGGACATCACGCTGAAAGTGCTGCCGCGCGCCGAGGATTGCGCGACCCTGCTGCTTTTCGGCGCTAGCGACACGCGCGCGATCGAAGCCATGGCGCTTGCAATGGGCTCGTCCTGCGAAGTTTCCGCCGCTGCGCATCTGCCGCAATGGCCGGCGGACAATATCGAAACGCTGCGTTTGCCCGGCGAAGCCGTGACGGCGCTCAGGCTCGAAGGCATTATCCAGTCGGTAGCCTATCGCAAGGCGAAGCTGGAGGAATTGCTGAAGCCCTTCGGCGAACGCGGCACGCTCGATGCCGCAGCCTCGCGCGCATTCTGGAAAAGCATCCGCGACGTCGCGCCGTTTGCGGACCGGACCGAACGCGCGGTCTGGAAACTGTCGACCACGCCGTCGCTCGCGCCCGGGATTGCTGCGGGCAT
>CAUJKG010000164.1 GCA_963205465.1 Pseudomonadota bacterium
CGGCGGGGTTGCGGCAGGCGGCCGTCTCGCAGCAGCTGACGCTTCTGCGAGCGCACAAGGTCGTGACAACGCGGCGCGAAGGCACGTCCGTTTTCTATTCGCTCAACCATCCCGGCGCGCGAGCCGTGATCGAAACGCTGCACGGGATTTACTGCAAACCCAAAAAATTGCGCGGCCGCAAATAGCGGCCCCTTCAGGAAAAGAGGAAAGAGAAATGCGTGCGTTGCTGGGCTTCGGCGAAAAAATCGATGGCTACGATATTCCGGTCTTGAACGAACGCGAGGCACGTGCGGGCGCGGGCATCCTGTTTGCGCTTGCCCTCATCGCTTTCATGAATGCCTTTCTGGTCGGCAACTTCGCACCCATTCGCGTGGTCGCGGTCGTCTTCTTCATCGATTTTTTTATCCGCGTGCTGATTAGCCCGAAATACGCGCCGAGCCTGATCCTCGGCCGTCTCGCGGTCCGCAACCAGACGCCGGAGTTCACCGGCGCGCCGCAGAAACATTTTGCCTGGGCGCTCGGTCTGGGGCTCGCAACCATCATGGTGGTGCTGGTCGCGGGCTTCGATGTGCGCGGGCCCGTCAACATGCTGATCTGCGTCACCTGCCTGACGCTGCTGTTCTTCGAAACCGCTTTCGGCATTTGCATCGGCTGCCTGCTCTATCGCGTGTTGTTGCGGCGGGAGACTGTCCTGTGCCCGGGCGGAGTCTGCGAAGTGAGCGTGAAGCATCCGGTTCAGCGCACGAGCACGGCACAGCTTGCGGCCTTGACGCTGGCCGGTATCCTGCTGATCGGCGCGGGCAGCGTCATCGGAAGCCGCAGCTATGCTGCCCCCTTTGCCGCGCAGGGTGCAGACCGCTGCAAGGTTCCGGCCTTTGCGATTGCATTCGGTCACGAACAAATGTGGAAGCAGCGTAACAACTGTCTCTGAGCATGCATCTGAAGCCAAACATTGCCGAACGCCCCAACGCGATCCCATGGCCGCCTGTCCTGCTCGTGGCCTGCATTGCGTTCGGGGCGCTGCTCGGCATGTTCTTGCCGCTCGACGTCGCGATCCCCACCCCGTTGCGCCTGGCGGGATTCATCCTGCTCGCCGCCGGCATAGCCTTCGACGTTTCCGCGATCTTCTGGATGTCGCGGGCGCGCACCAACATTCTGCCGCACAAGGCTGCCGGCGTGCTGCTTACCTCCGGCCCGTTCCGGGTCTCACGCAATCCGATCTATGTCGGCAACACCATCACGCTTGCGGCGATGGGGCTCGCCTTCGCCAATCTCTGGTATGCCGTCGCGGCAGCGGTCATGGCGCTCCTGCTGCACCGTCTCGCGATCCTGCGGGAAGAGGCGCATCTGGCGGCGCGATTCGGCAAAGCCTGGAACGACTACGCCGCCCGGACCCCGCGCTGGCTTTTCTTCTAACCATCTTTCTAACCGCCAGAATTTCAACGACTTGTTGCGGCCCCTTGCGCGGGTCCGGCTCCCTGCTCTAATGCCGGCGGCTCCATCCGTGAGGTCGTTTTCCGTGACGAAAATCGAGAATCCGAAACGCCTGATCCAGGCAAGCTGGGGCGGCGAAACCATCGAGCGTGCGCGGCACTTCCTCGAACATCGCACCACCGAACGCATTCTCGCCGGCCTCATCATGCTCAACGCGCTGGTGCTCGGCCTGGAAACCAGTCAGACGCTGATGAAAAGCTACGGCTGGCTGCTCGAGCCTATGGATCACATCCTGCTCGGCATTTTTGTCATCGAGGTCGCGGTGCGACTGATCGTGACCGGCCGCGGCTTTTTCCGCGATCCGTGGAACGTGTTCGACTTTATCGTGGTCGCGCTTTCGCTGATGCCGCAGACCGGCCCGCTCTCGGTCTTGCGCGCGCTGCGCATCCTGCGCGTGCTCAGGCTCGTGTCCGCGGTGCCGACGCTGCGGCGCGTGGTCGGCGGACTGATCGAATCGATGCCCGGCATCGGCGCGATCGCGTTCCTGCTGGCGCTGGTCTATTACTGCTTCGCGGTGATGGCGACGAACCTGTTCGGCGCGGACGTGCCGGAAGCGTTCGGCACCATGGGCCGCTCGGCCTATTCGCTCTTCACCGTGATGACGCTGGAAGGCTGGAACGACCTCGCCGACAAGGTGATGGAGAAGCATCCCTATGCCTGGCTGTTCTTCATTCCCTATATCATGACCACGACCTTCACGGTGCTCAACCTCTTCATCGCGATCATCGTGACGGCGATGCAGAACGAAGCCGACAAGGTCCGCGAGGCCGAAGCGAAAGAGCACCGCGAGGAACAGGAGGCGATCGAGGAACTGAGTGAGAAGGACTCGGTCATCCTCAGAGAACTGCGCGAACTGCGTGCGGAGCTTCGCGCGCTCAAGGGAAGCGCCGGGAGTTAGAGCGGCCTGAAGTGCTTCGAGAGCTTCAAGCCCTGCGCCTGATAATTCGAGCCGACCTCGCCGTATAGTTTGTCCGGCCGTTCGGTGAGCCGCTCGTAAATCAGGCGGCCGACGATCTGGCCGTCTTCGAGAATGAACGGCACTTCGCGCGAGCGCACTTCCAGCACGGCGCGCGCGCCATGCCCGCCCGCCGCAGCATGGCCGAAGCCAGGGTCGAAGAAGCCCGCGTAATGCACGCGAAATTCGCCGACAAGCGGATCGAACGGCACCATCTCCGCCGCATGATCCGGCGGCACGTGCACGGCTTCCTTGGAGGCGAGAATATAGAAAGCGTCGGGATCGAGGATCAGTTGCTTCGACGGATGGGCAGCGATCGGCTCCCAGAAATCCATGACGTCGTAGCCCGCGCGCTTGTCGACATCGATCAGCCCGGTGTGACGCTTGGCGCGGAAGCCGGCATAGCCCTTGCCGAAATCGGAGAGATCGACCGAAACCGCGACACCGCCGCCGCGCAGATCCGGCTCAGGGCTGTTCACGAGCGTTTCGCGCGCCTGCAACGCCGCCAGTTCTTTCGCGTCGAGCTTCGCTTCGCCGCGGCGGAAACGGATCTGCGAAAGCCGCGAGCCGCGGCGCACGAGGATCGGAAAAGTACGCGGCGCGATTTCGAGATAGAGCTTGCCCTGATAACCCGCGGGAAGCGTGTCGAAGGCAGACACGCGATCGCCGATCACACGCGTGAAAATATCGAGGCGGCCGGTCGAGCTTTTCGGATTGGTCGCAGCCGCGATGTCGGCGGGCAACGCCAGGCGTTCCTCGACTTCGACGATATAGACGCAGCCGGTTTCCAGCACCGTGCCCTCGCCGTTCAGCGAGATCGGATGCAGCGCGAGATCTTCGAGCCGGTCCACGACCGGCGTCTTCGCCGACGGCAGGAAGCTCGCGCGAATGCGCCAGGCTCGCGCGCCGAGCCGCAGGTCGAGGGATGCAGGCTGGATCTGGTCGGTGTCGTAATCGCGCGCGGCGGCAATGGCTTTCTTCTCCGCGAGTTCGCGGATCGCCCGCGCCGGCAGGATTCCTTGTGCGCTTCCTTGCGCGGTCTGCGAGAGGCGGTGGACGGCGACCGTTTCCATCGAAAACACCTAGGACACAGAGAACTTGACGCCAAGCGCCCGGACGGCATAATTCCCCAGACTTCGTGGTCATTTGAGCCGGCCGGCTTGCAGCCACGTAAAATAAATCGCTAAAAGGCCGGGGACGCGTGTACCCGGCTCATGGGCTTAAACCCCCGGCCGGGTTTTTGTTTGGAAGGACCGCGTCAATGACCGTGAAGACCCCTCGCCCCGTTCCCGATGCCGCTTCGCTGCGCCCGGAAACCCGCCTTATCCACTCCGGCATCCTGCGCTCGCAATTCGCCGAGAACGCCGAGGCACTCTTTCTCACCCAGAGCTTCGTCTACGACACCGCCGAACAGAGTGCCGCGCGCTTCCGCGGCGAGGACGACGGCTTCATCTATTCACGCTTCTCGAACCCGACCACCGCGATGTTCGAAGAGCGCATGCGCGCGGTCGAAGGCGCGGAAGCGGCACGCGCCACCGCGACTGGCATGGCGGCGGTGACGGCTTCGCTCCTGTGTTTCCTGAAGGCCGGCGATCACGTCGTGGCCGCGCAGGAACTGTTCGGTTCCTGCCGCTACGTGGTCGAGGAATTGCTGCCGCGTTTCGGCGTCACCACCACGCTGGTGAGAGGCACCGATCTCAAAGCCTGGGAAAATGCGGTACGCCCCGAGACAAAAGGCTTCTTCCTCGAAAGCCCGACCAATCCGACGCTGGAAGTGCTCGACATCGCCGCGATTTCCAAGATCGCCAAACAAGCGAACGCGCTTCTGATCGTCGACAACGTATTCGCGACGCCGATGCTGCAAAGCCCGCTCGCGCTGGGCGCGGATGTGGTCTGCTATTCGGCGACCAAGCACATCGACGGTCAGGGCCGCTGTCTCGGCGGCATGATTCTGGCCTCGGAAAAATACGTGAAGGATCACCTGCACACCTTCCTGCGCCAGACCGGCCCTTCGATTTCGCCGTTCAACGCCTGGGTGCTCCTCAAAGGGATCGAGACGCTGCAAATCCGCGTCGAGAAGGCGCAGGAAAGTGCTGCGAAAATCGCCGACTGGCTCGCGGAACAGCCGAAGCTGAAAAAAGTGATCTATCCGTTCCGGAAAGACCATCCGCAATACGAGCTTGCGAAGCGCCAGATGAAAGGCGGCTCGACGCTCCTGTCCTTCGAGGTCGAGGGCGAGCAGGCAGGCGCGTTCCGTTTCCTGAACGCGCTGCGCATCATCCGCATTTCGAACAATCTGGGCGATGCCAAGAGCCTGGTCACCCATCCGGCAACGACCACGCACAAGAACCTGACCGAAGAGGCCCGCGCGGAAATGGGCATCGGCCCCGGAACGCTGCGGCTATCGCTCGGGCTCGAACACGTGGACGACCTGCTTCAGGACATCGATCAGGCACTGGCGAGCGCA
>CAUJKG010000165.1 GCA_963205465.1 Pseudomonadota bacterium
AACCGCGGTACTGTGATCACCTGCGTATTTCCGTTAGTGCCTCCGGACACAAAAAACAGCCCAGCCAGCCCAGCATGAGCGCGCCGCACAAAACCTGGGAAACCGTACTTTCGAGCGAAACCGCAACCCGCGATCTGGCGCGCGATATCGCCTTCGCGATCCGTGCCGGCGATGTCGTCGCGATCGGGGGCGAACTCGGCACTGGCAAATCCGCGCTGGCCCGGGCCATCATCCGCACGCTGGCGGGCGACGACGAACTCGAAGTGCCGAGCCCGACCTTCACGCTGATGCAGCTTTACGAACTGCCGCGTTTCCCGGTCGTGCATGCGGACCTCTATCGCGTGAATACGCTCGCCGAACTTGCCGAACTCGGCTGGGACGAAGCCTCGGTCGATGCGGCCGTGCTTGTGGAATGGCCTGAACGCGCGGGGCCGCTGCTGCAGGCCGAACGGCTCGAGGTTCATCTCTCGCTTGCGCCCGACCTCGGCCCCACCCACCGGCGGATTGCCCTTACCGGATTCGGAAGCTGGAGCGAGCGGCTGGCGCGGATCCGCGCCGAACATACCGTGCTGGAATCTGCGGGCTTCACCAATGCGCGCAGGGTTCATATCCAGGGCGACGCCTCGTCCCGAAGCTATGAGCGGCTCTATCTCGGCACCGAGACGGCAATCCTGATGAAGTCGCCGATCAGCAAGGACGGGCCGGCGATCCGTAACGGGCGGACCTATGGCGAGATCGCGAAGCTCGCGCAGGACGTAAAGCCGTTCATCGCGCTGTCGCGGGGTTTGCGCACGCGCGGCTTCTCGGCGCCGGAAATCTATGCCGCCGATCTGAGCAACGGCTTGCTCATTCTCGAAGACCTCGGGGTCGAAGGCGTCGTCAGCGATCCGCCGGAGCCGATCGAGGAACGCTACGCAGCTGCAATCGATGTGCTCGCTGCGCTCCACAAGCAGGAGCTGCCAAACCGGCTGCCGGTTGCGCCGCGGATCGAATACGAGATTCCGCGCTACGACCTCGATGCGCTTCTGATCGAAGCCGACCTTCTGATCGACTGGTACATTCCGCATTGCAAGCCGGGCACGCAGATCGACGCCGCTACGCGCGAAAACTTTCGCGCGCTCTGGCGTGAGGCGCTGCTCGATCCTTTGAGTCAGACACCGACCTGGGTGCTGCGCGACTATCATTCGCCCAACCTGATGTGGCTCCCCGAACGCGAAGACATCAAGCGGATCGGAATCCTCGATTTCCAGGATGCGCTAATCGGGCCTCGTGCTTATGACGTCGCGTCACTCCTGATGGATGCGCGCGTCACGGTAAACGAAGAAATGGAAATGCGGCTGCTCGCCCGCTATGCCGCCGGCATGTTCGCGGCCGACCCCTCGTTCGATCCGGCACGCTTCGCCACACAATACGTGGCGATGGGCGCGCAGCGGGCGACGAAAATTCTCGGCATTTTCGCGCGGCTCAACCAGCGCGACGGCAAACCGCAATACCTCGCGCACATGCCGCGAGTCTGGACCTACCTCACGCGCGCGCTCGAACATCCTTCGCTTGCCGCGATCAAGGAATGGTACGCCGCCAACGTACCGCCGCCGCCCAATCTGACGCCGCCCGTTCCTTCCGACGAAGAGGCGCTGCTGGAATTGCTCGAAGCACAGATCGCCAAGGCTTCGCTTTGAGCAATCCGGGCATCGATACCGCGATGGTGCTCGCGGCGGGATTCGGCAAGCGCATGCTGCCGCTGACCCGATCCATTCCCAAGCCCATGGTGAAGGTCGACGGACAAACTTTGATCGACCGCGTGCTCGACCGCATCGCGCAGGCTGGAATCACGTGCGCAATCGTCAACGCCCATTACTGCGGCGACGTGCTGATCGAACATCTTTCCACCCGCAAAACGCCGCGCATCGAAATTTCCGACGAACGCGACGCGTTGCTCGATACCGGCGGCGGGGTCGTGCGCGCCTTGCCCAAGCTCGGCGGCAAGCCCTTTCTGCTCGTCAATTCCGACACGATCTGGATCGAAGGCGCCTCGCCCAATCTGCCGCGACTGATCGAACACTATGACGCGCGGCGCATGGATGCGCTGCTTCTCCTCGCATCCACGGCGGGCGCGGTGGGCTATGGCGGTCCGGGCGATTTCACCATGGATTCGGAGGGACTGCTCAAGCGCCGGGACGAGCGCGAAGTCGCGCCCTTCATCTATGCGGGAGCGGCCGTGCTGCACCCGCGGCTGTTCGAAGGCGCGCCGCAAGGGCCCTTCTCGCTGGTGCGTTCCTTCGCAAAGGCCGAAGCAGCGGGAACGCTGTTCGGGCTCAGGCTCGACGGAACCTGGATGCATGTGGGGACGCCGGAAGCGATCCCCGAGGCAGAGGATGCGATTCGCAGAAGCAGCGAGTAATCTCGCCGTCCGATGAGCGCTTCTACCCCCCGCGTTTTTACCATTCCGCCGACTGCGCCGTTTTTGCGCGCACTTGCGCGCGGCATTCTGGACGGCAAGGTGATCGTCGGCTTCACCCCGCGCGAAAATCCGGAACTCCTGGCAGACCTCACGATCTACCTGCCGACGCGGCGCGCGGCCCGCGCATTGGCCGGAATTTTTCTGGAGGAGACCGCTTCACGTGCGCTGCTCCTGCCGCGCATCGTGCCGCTCGGCGACGTCGATGAAGATGCTTTCGCGTTCGAGGCCGATGATCTCGCGCCCCTTCCCCCGGCCATCGCCGCGAGCGAGCGCAGGCTTGCGCTTGCAACCCTGGTGCAGGGCTTTGCCGCGAAAGAATTTCCGCTGCTATCCGCCTCTCCCGGAAACGCCATCGCGCTTGCGGACGAGCTTGCGCATCTGATCGACGATTTCATCACCGCGGATCTTCCCTTCGGCGCTGTTGCGGGCGCAGTCGAAGGCGAGCTGGACCGCTATTGGGAGCGCTCGCGCGATTTTCTGAAAATCGTCAGCGACCATTGGGACGCGTATCTTGCCGGGATCGGCAAGATCGATGCTGCGAAACGCCGCGACCTGCTCCTTGCCCGCGAAGCCGAGCGGCTCGCGAAAGGAAGCGGGGGACCGGTGATCGCAGCAGGCTCGACCGGTACCGTGCCGAAAGTCGCAGCGTTGCTGGCCGTCATCGCGAAGCGCAAGAACGGCGCAGTCGTGCTGCCGGGCCTCGATCAATTGCTGCCGAAAGACGCCTTCGCACTGATCGGTGCGGAGCGCGAGCCGATGCCGGGGCACCCGCAATTCGGGTTGAAGCGGTTGATCGAACGCATCGGGATTGCGCGCGAAGCGGTCGAACCGCTTGCGGAGCCTTCGAGCCCCGCGCGCGAGGCGCTGCTTTCGCGCGCCTTCGAACCTTATGTCGGCGGCGCGATGCAGGAGCCGGTGGCGCCCGGCGCGCTCGACGGCATCACGCTCATCGAAGCGCAGGACGCGCGCGAGGAGGCGCTCGCGATCGCGATCGCGCTTCGCGAATCTCTGCACAATGGAACGAGTGCGGCACTGATTACGCCGGATCGGGCGCTGGCGCGGCGCGTCTGCGCGGAGCTCTCGCGCTGGAACATCGCGATCGACGATTCCGCGGGTCTGCCGCTTGCCGACAGCGAGGCCGGACGCCTTGCCCGCCTGCTTGCGGAAGCGGCCAGCAGCGACGCGGCACCTTCGGTACTGCTTGCGCTCTTGCGCCATCCTTATCTGCGCCATCGCTTTGCCGCGGAAGACGTGGCGCTGCTGGAAATCTGCGCGTTGCGCGGATTGCGTCCGGCCGGCGGCGCGAAAAATCTCTCCTACATCATCGAAGCCGCGCGCGGCGTGGATTTTCACTATCGGGATTTGCGGGCGGGTATCGAAGACGCGAACTGGGATCGCGCGAAAGCAACGGCCGCCTCGCTCGAAGCGCTGCTTTCGCCTTTGCTCGCGGTTCGTGAAGGTACACGCAATTTCCTCGATCTCGTGCAAGCCCATCGCGCGGTGGTACTTGCAGCACTCGCAGACGACGCGCCGGAAGAATGCGAGGCGCTGATCGAAGCGCTCGATGCCTTATGCGAAAGCGGCAATGCCGCGCCGACGATGCAGCTTTCCGACTACGCTGGTGCTTTCGCGGCGCTCATTCGCGAATCCACGCTGCGTCCCCCGCAGGAGGAAGATGCCCGGATCCGCATCCTCGGGCCGCTCGAAGCGCGCATGATCAATGCGGAGCGCGTCGTGCTCGGCGGCCTGTGCGAGGGCGTGTGGCCGCCGGAGGCCCATGTCGATTCCTGGCTCAACCGCCCGATGCGAAAAAACCTGAAACTCGATTTACCCGAACGGCGGATCGGACTGTCCGCGCACGACTTCGTGCAGGCCGCGGGGGCTACCGAAATCTTTCTGGTCCGCGCGCGCAAGCAAAGTGGTGTCGAAACCATCGCTTCGCGCTTTCTGCAACGGCTCGAAGCCGTTTCCGATCTCAAGGCGTGGCAACAGGCCAAAGCGAGCGGAGAACGCTATCTCCATTTCGCGCGAAGTCTCGAAGATGCGCCGGAAGCCGAAGCCCTGCTGCCGCCGATGCCGAAGCCCCCGGCGAGCGCGCGGCCACGGCGCTTCAGCATGAGCGACATGCGCGACCTCACGCGCGACCCCTATTCCATCTTCGCCCGGAAAATCCTGCGCCTGAACGCGCTCGACGGCATCGACGAGGAGCCCGGCGCAGCCGAGCGCGGCACGCTCCTGCACGAAATCGTCTCGGAGTTCACGAAACGCCATCCCGGCGCTATTCCCCCGCACGCGCTCGACGACATGATCGAGATCGCGAGGCGCGCCTTCGCGCCGATGCAGAGCTATCCTGCCGCATTCGCGATCTGGTGGCCGCGTTTCGAACGCGCGGCGAAATGGTTCGTCGAAATGGAGCGCGAACGGCGGCATGCCATCGAGGCCATTCACTCCGAAGTCAGCGGGGCGCTGGAAATCGGCGACGGCAAGGATCGCTTCACGTTGACCGCGCGCGCCGACCGGATCGAGGTCAACAAAGACGGCTCCATCGCGGTGCTCGACTTCAAGACCGGCAGGCCGCCGACCTATAAGGAAGCGATTCTCGGTTTCGAGCCGCAGCTGTTGCTGGAAGCAGCGATCGTGCTGGCCGGAGGTTTTCCGGGAATCGCGGGAACGCGCCTCTCCGAAACCGGCGCGATCAAAATTTCCGGCGGGCGGCCACCGGGCGACTTCAAGCCTTTCGAACTGTCGAACCGCACGGACTTCAAAGCCGTGGCCGAGCCGCGCGGCATCGCAGGCGACGATCATCTCGAAATCGCCGCGCAACGCGCGCTCGACGGCGCGGCGCGTTTGCTTCAGCAATATGCCGATCCTGCGACGCCCTATCCTTTCGCGCCGCGCGTGCAGCAGCAAAAAGACTACAACGACTACAAACATCTCGCCCGCTACAAGGAATGGTCGGAGGGCGGCGAGTGAACGAAACTTCCGGCATGAAAATAACGCCGCAGGCCGAAGCCTCCGATCCGCAGGTTTCCGCCTGGGTTTCCGCCAATGCCGGCTCCGGCAAGACCACCGTGCTCGTGCGCCGCGTGATCCGGCTTCTGCTCGAAGGCGTGCCGCCGGGCCGCATCCTCTGCCTCACTTATACCAAGGCAGCCGCGGCGCACATGGCGAACAAGGTGCTGAAGGAACTTTCCGCCTGGGTCCGACTCGACGACGAAGCGCTTGACCGCGCGATCGCAACCATCGAAGCGCGGACGCCGGATGCGGCGCGACGCGCTCGCGCGCGCAGGCTCTTTGCCGCTGCGTTGGAGACGCCGGGCGGCCTGAAAGTGCAGACGATCCATGCTTTCTGCGACCGCGTGCTGCATATGTTTCCGGTCGAAGCGGAAGTGCCGGCAGGCTTCGAAGTGCTCGATGAAGCGGGCGAGCGCGATCTGATCGAGCAGGCCCGCACCGAAACCTTGCTCGAAGCC
>CAUJKG010000166.1 GCA_963205465.1 Pseudomonadota bacterium
TGGAAATATCCGAGCTGCATCCTGCGCGGCGACAATTCGCAGGGCGAGTTCTATTCGATCGCGATTTCGAACGGCTACCAGCAGGTCGATAGCGGCACCAAGATGATCCATCTCGGCAAGAATACGTCGAGCCGCATCATCTCCAAGGGCATCGCTGCGGGCGTTTCGCAGAACACTTATCGGGGTCAAGTCTCCGCGCACCGCAAGGCGACCAACGCGCGCAACTTCACGAACTGCGACTCGCTCCTGATCGGCGACAGGTGCGGCGCGCACACGACGCCTTATATCGAGGCGAAGAATTCGTCCGCCGTGTTCGAGCATGAGGCGACCACGTCGAAGATCTCCGACGATATGCTGTTCTACTGCCGCCAGCGCGGTCTCGATGCGGAAGAGGCGGTGGCGCTGGTCGTCAACGGCTTCGTCAAGGACGTGCTGCAGCATCTGCCGATGGAGTTCGCGGTGGAAGCGCAGAAACTGATTGCTATCTCTCTGGAAGGAAGCGTGGGCTAAAATGGCGTTGCTTGAAGTAAAAGATCTCCATGCGCGGGTCGAAGAGAAGGAAATCCTTCGCGGCCTGAACCTCACCATCAATCCGGGCGAGGTCCACGCGATCATGGGCCCGAACGGTTCCGGAAAATCCACGCTCTCTTATGTCCTCGCCGGCAAGGACGACTACGAAGTCACCGCCGGCTCGGCGACCCTCGAAGGCGAAGATTTGCTGTCGCTGGAGCCTGACGAGCGCGCGGCCAAGGGTCTCTTTCTTGCGTTCCAGTATCCGATCGAAATTCCGGGTGTGGCATCGATGACCTTCCTGCGCACCGCAGTCAATTCAGTGCGTAAGAAGCGCGGCGAGGAGGAGCTCTCCACGCCTGACTTCCTCCGCCTCGTGCGTGAGAAAGCCAAAGAGTTGAGCATCAATCAGGACATGCTGAAGCGCCCGGTGAATGTCGGCTTCTCCGGCGGCGAGAAGAAGCGCAACGAAATCCTGCAGATGGCGATGCTGGAGCCGAAAATGTGCGTGCTCGACGAGACCGATTCCGGCCTCGACATCGACGCGCTCAAGATCGTTGCCGATGGTGTCAATCGCCTGCGTGCGAAAAGCCGTGGCTTCCTCGTCATCACGCAGTACCAGCGGCTGCTCGATCACATCGTGCCGGACGTCGTGCACGTGATGGCGAAGGGCCGCATCGTGCGCACCGGCGGCCCGGAGCTTGCGCATGAACTCGAAGCCAAGGGTTACGCCGGTTACGAAAACGCGGCCTAGAGGATTGAGCAGTGAACGCTGAAGTCAAAATCATGCGTACGGCCGCGGAAACGCAGTTCTCGGACGTGTTGGGTGCGCTCCCCGCCTTGGGCGCCACGCGCGATCTGCGTGTCCGGGCGCTTTCCGATTTCATCGCGAAGGGCCTGCCGCATCGCCGCGTCGAGGAATGGAAATACACCGACCTTCGTGCGCTGATCCGCGAAATGCCGGTGCTCGCCAAAGGCGCAGACAAGGCAGCAATCGCCGAGGCGAAGAAAAGCAGCCTGCTCGCGAAGATCGGCGCGCGCGAAATTACCTTCGTCAACGGCGCCTTCGTTGCCGAACTGTCCGATCTGACGGCGCAGGAGAAGGGCCTTTCGATCTCGATGCTTGCCGATGCGCTGAAGAAAGATGCCTCGGTCGCGCCGTTGCTCGAGAAGATCAACCCGAACAAATATGACGCCGTCTTCGCGCTGAATACAGCCGCGCTCGATGCAGGCATCGTGATCGACGTTGCTCCCGGCGCGCAGATCACGAAGCCGATTCACATCCGCCACATCGTCACGGGCACCGCGCCGGTGAGCGTCTTCGGCCGGGTGCTGGTGAAGGTCGGCAAGAAAGCGCAGGCGACGATCGTGCAGTCGCATGCCGGGCCGGATGCGGTCGCCTACCTGACCAATACGATCCTGCAGCTGTCGCTTGGCGACGACGCCGAACTCGATATCGTGCGCGTGCAGGCGGAAGGCGATAAGGCGATCCATCTTTCCATGATGATCGGCGCCATCGGCGAGCAGAGCCGTTTCCGCTCCTTCGCGCTGACGACCGGTGCGGCGGTTTCCCGGCATACGGTGCCGTTCGCCTATGCGGGCAAGGATGCCCGCGCGCTGCTTGCGGGTGCGACGCTGCTCCGTGGCAGGCAGCATGCGGATGTGACGCTCGAAGTCGATCATGCGCTGCCCGGTGGCGAGAGCCGCGAACTTTTCAAGACCGTGCTCGACGACGAGACCCGCGGCGTGTTCCAGGGCTTCATCATCGTGCGGCCGGACGCCCAGAAGACCGACGGACGGATGATGTCGGCGGCCTTGCTGCTCGGCGAAGCCGCGGAGATGGACAACAAACCCGAACTCGAAATCTTCGCGGACGACGTGCAATGCGCCCATGGCGCGACCACTGGCGCGCTCGACGACGATCTTCTGTTCTATCTGCGCGCCCGCGGCATCCCGAAGAAGGAAGCCGAGAGCCTGCTGATCCAGTCGTTCTTCGGCGAAGCGATCGAAACCATCGAGAACGCGAACATTCGCAATGCCGTGATGATCCGCGCGAGCCGGTGGCTAGAGCAGAGAAATTTGAAGTGAACGCGCCCGCGAAACCTGTCTTCGACGTAGCGAAAGTCCGCGCCGACTTCCCGATTCTGTCGAAGGAAGTTTATGGCAAGAAGCTGGTTTATCTCGACAACGCGGCTTCCGCGCAGAAGCCGCGCCAGGTGCTCGACCGCATGCGTCATGCCTATGAGCATGAATATGCCAATGTGCATCGCGGCCTGCATTTCCTCGCCAATGCCGCGACCGAGGCTTACGAGGGTGCGCGCGAAAAAGTGCGCGGCTACCTGAACGCGAAGTCGGCTTCCGAAATCATCTTCACGAAGAATGCGACCGAGGCGATCAACCTCGTCGCGAGTTCCTTCGGTCTTGCGGAGATCGGTGAGGGCGACGAGATCGTGCTCTCGATCATGGAGCACCACTCGAACATCGTGCCATGGCACTATCACCGCGAGCGCAAGGGCGCGGTGATCAAATGGGCGCCGGTCGACGAGGACGGCAACTTTCTGCTCGACGAATTCGAGAAGCTTTTGACGAAGCGCACCAAGATCGTCGCGATCACCCAGATGTCGAATGCGCTCGGCACCATCGTGCCGATCAAGGAAGTCGTGAAGATCGCGCATGCGCGCGGGATTCCGGTGCTGGTCGATGGCAGCCAGGGCGCGGTGCATCTCGCGCCCAATGTGCAGGATATCGACTGCGATTTTTATGTTTTCACGGGGCACAAGCTCTACGGGCCCTCGGGCATTGGTGCACTCTACGCGAAGCGTGAGTGGCTGGAGCGCCTGCCGCCGTTCCTCGGCGGCGGCGAGATGATCCGCGAAGTGACGGAGGAAACCGTCACCTATGGCGAGCCGCCGCATAAGTTCGAAGCCGGCACCCCCGCGATTGTACCCGCGGTAGGGTTGGGCGCTGCGATCGACTACGTGCAGGCGCTGGGCCATGCCCAGATCGCGGCGCATGAAAAGATGCTGCTGGATTACGCGACCGAAAAGCTCTCCCGCATCAACAGCCTCAAGCTCTACGGGCGCGCAAAGGAGAAGGGGGCTATTCTTTCCTTCACGATTGCGAACGCACATCCGCATGACGTCGCGACCGTGATCGATCGCTAGGGTGTTGCGGTCCGGGCCGGAACGCATTGCGCCATTCCGTTGCTCAAGCGCTATGGCTGCACCGCGACCTGCCGGGCTTCCTTCGCGCTCTACAACACGACCGATGAAATCGACGCGCTTTCTGAAGCTCTTCTAAAAGCGCAGGATATGTTCGCCTGAAATGGCGTTCGCATAACCGCGCCTTTTGGTGTAAAAAGAAGCCATGAGCGACACAGCAAAATCCGCCGAGGCGATCCCGAACGCCCCCGCGATCCAGTCGGCCATTCAGCCGGAGGAACTCGCGCGGCTGACAGACGATATCGTAGGCGCCCTGAAGACCGTGTACGACCCGGAAATCCCGGTCGATATTTACGAACTCGGCCTGATCTACAAGGTCGATATCGCCGACGACCGCCAGGTTGCCGTCGATATGACACTCACCTCGCCGAATTGCCCGGCGGCCGTGGAACTCCCCGGCATGGTCGAAAATGCCGTTTCCTCGGTGCAGGGGGTCGGGCCGGTCAAGGTGAAGGTGGTATTCGACCCGCCCTGGGACCAGAGCCGCATGTCCGAGGATGCCCGGGTTGCGCTGAACCTCTGGTGACACCACGTTAGGCTTGGCTAAACTGGCCTGTGTAAGAGTCGAACCATGAACGCACCGCGTCCGAGACCTGCCGTGATGAACGTGACCGAGGCCGCCGCAAGCCGCGTCCGCGAGTTGATCGCGCGCGCGGACAAGCCGGTCGCGGGCGTACGCGTGGGCGTGAAAAACGGCGGCTGCGCGGGCATGTCCTACACCATGGAACTGGCGGACGCGGTCGCACGCGGCGACGAGGTGATCGATACCCAGGGCGTGAAAGTCCTGATCGATCCCAAGGCGGTGCTGTTCCTGCTGGGTACGACCATGGACTTCACGATCGATAAGATGTCGGAGAAGTTCGTGTTCAAGAACCCGAATGAGACTTCGGCCTGCGGCTGCGGCGAATCCGTTTCGATTACGCCGGCCAAACTCGAGTCCGTGAACTAGGGCCCCGCGGCGCGTGGCCTTCGACGACCCCGAAGCCATTCGCGAACTGTTTTCTCCTTTCGGTAGCGTGAGCGTCCGCCGCATGTTCGGCGGGCATGGTGTGTTTGCCGACGGCATGATGTTCGCACTCGAACAGGACGGGGAGTTGTTCCTGAAGGCGGACGATCTCACCATTCCGAAACTCGCAGCCGAAAATTCCGAGCCTTTCGTCTATCGGGCGCGGGGCCGGGAAATCGCCTTGTCTTATTGGAAGCTCCCCGAGCGGCTCTATGATGAGGCGGACGAGTTCGCGGCGTTCGCGCGCGAGGCTTATGGCGCGGCACGGCGCGCGGCCGGAAACAAGCCGAAGCAGACCCGGAAGGCGGGCACGAAAAAGGCCCCGAAACCGGAGCCTCAAGAAATTCGCGGGAAGAAAATCAAGCCGCGTTAGCGCATGATCTCGAAAAGTGTGAAACGGTTTTCGGAAAGGATCATGCGCAAAACAAGGGATAAAGCATGATGACGAAGTTATCCTGCTTTAGGCGACTTTGCTCCGCATATCGAAGTTTCGTACGTCGAGTGCGGTTTCCGCGATCACGCAATTGCGGCCTGCTGCCTTCGCGGCATAGAGGCAGGAATCGGCGCGTCCGATCAGCGAGCCAACGTCGTCGCCGTGGTGCCAGGTAGAGACCCCGAGCGAGATCGTGACCCGGCCGAGCGTTTCACCCGTCGAGCGGCGCATCAGTTCCTTGCTCTGGACCGCGCGGCGGATGTGGTCGGCAACCGTAACGGCGGAAGCGAGCGTCGTCTTCGGCAGCACGACCGCAAATTCCTCGCCGCCGTAACGGGCGGCAACGTCCTGTCCCTTCACGTTGTGCTTCAGGGACTGCGCGACCAGGCGCAGCACCTGATCGCCGGTCAGGTGGCCGTAGGTGTCGTTGAACTTCTTGAAATGGTCGATGTCGGTCAGGATGACCGCTAGCGGCTCATTGGTGTCGCTTGCTTCCCGGATCAGCCGTTCGATCGCGTTGTCGAAGAACTTGCGGTTGGCGAGGGTCGTCAGCGGATCGGTCAGGGATTCCGTGCGGACGACTTCGAGATTTTCCTGCAACTGGCGGATTTCCTGGCGGGAATCCGTAAGCCGCTGCTGCATCTCGTGGTTCTTGTTCTCGACTTCGCGGGTCGCCGAAATCAGGGATTCCACGATGATGCGAATGTGCTCGCGGTCGTCATTGCCGGCCATGCCGGCGCTCGCACCGGCGAGCGACCGGGAATAGTCGTCGGCGTTGCCGATCGCCGAGCTGATCATCGCCATGACCTGCTCGATTTCGCCGGCCATCTGCGTACCGACCTTGTCGATGCGCTCGCCGATCTCGGCCGCCGAGAAATACTTGAGGTAAATCTCTTCGTGCTGCAGCTGGGTGACGCCGCCTTGCTGATTCAGCAGATTGTTGATGGCGGCGTTGAGCGCGGCGTTCTGGCCGGAACCGTAGGTGTACCAAATCTCGAAATTATGAGGGGTGGCGCAAACGCCAAGAGCCTTGATGCGCTCTATCGCGGAATCGGCAAGGCCGATCGTCCGTTCGAAGTCCGGATCGTTCTTCATAACGCCTTTCGCGCTCCGCAAGCAGCCGCGCGCCCTGCGGTCGCAGTCCTTGCGACCGTACGGGGCTACCCTAAGTTCCAGAGGTGAACGGCAGGTAAATCCTGCGAGGCGTCGCAGGTAGCGCGTATCGAAACTAGCTTGCGGTTTCGCGGCGTTTGAGCGCGACAGGCCGGAGCAGGAATGCCGGCAGCTGCGCGGCATCCTCGGAGATGCCGCTTTCGCGCCTGGGGCGCTCCTTCGGCGTGGACCGGGAAGGTGTGGGCGCAAGAACAGGTTGCGGAGAGGCTTCAACCGCCTCCGGCGCCGGAGCCGCGGTGCGCTGCTTGTCGGTACGCCGTCCTTTGCCGCCGCGGCGGCCACGCCGCTTGTCGTCGCGCTTTTCGGAGCTATGGAGTTCTTCGGGGTCCGCCGACCCCACCTCAGCTACCGCCAGGTCGCCGCCCTGCCATTCGATCTTTTGACCGATCAGCTTTTCGATGGCGTCGAGCGATTTCCGGTCCGCGGACGCGACCAGCGTAAAGGATTCTCCGGTCCGGCCGGCGCGGCCCGTGCGGCCGATGCGGTGGACATAATCCTCTGCGTGATAGGGCACGTCGAAATTGAAGACGTGGCTTACCTCGGGAATGTCGAGACCGCGCGCCGCAACGTCGCTTGCCACGAGCAGGGTCGTCTCGCCTTTGCGGAAGGCGTCGAGCGCCGCCGTGCGCGAGCGCTGGTCCATGTCGCCGTGCAGGGCAGCAGCATTGAAGCCGTGCTTCACCAGCGACTTGTGCAAGGTCGCGACATCGCGCTTGCGGTTGCAGAAAATGATGCCGTTTTTGAGTGTGGCTTCCGCTCCGCGGATGAGCCTGCGCAGTACGTCGCGCTTGTCGTAATCTTTCGAGCTCGTCTTCACGAGTCTCTGCACGACGCTGGCGGCAGCTGTCGCGGGCTTCGCGACTTCGATCTGTACCGGATTGCTGAGGAAAGTATCCGTGAGCCGCTGGATTTCCGGCGGCATGGTCGCGGAGAAGAACAGCGTCTGCCGCGTGAAAGGAACGAGTTTGCAGATCCGCTCGATGTCGGGAATGAAGCCCATATCGAGCATGCGATCGGCTTCGTCGATGACCAGCAGTTCGACGCCGTTCATCAGCAGGCGTCCGCGCTCGAAATGATCGAGCAGGCGGCCCGGGGTCGCGATCAGCACGTCCACGCCGCGCATGAGTTTGGCGTCCTGATCGTCGAACGAGACGCCGCCGATCAGGAGCGCCATCGAAAGCTTGTGGTTCTTGCCGTACTTGATGAAGCTCTCTTCGACCTGCGCCGCA
>CAUJKG010000167.1 GCA_963205465.1 Pseudomonadota bacterium
CTGGGCGCAGAAGAACGCGATCCGCGAGGACGTGCGGGCCTTCATCTCCTACATGCCCGACGCGTTGATGCGGCCGGTGCCTTCGGAGCCGGTGCCGTTTTCCACGCCGCGTGCCTGGGCGCTGCTCAGCCAGGCGCTCGACAGGGCGGAAGGCGCGGGCATCCTGAACAACGAAACGCGCCGCGCGCTCGCCTTCGGCCGCCTCACGGCGGAAGACGCCGCCGTATTCTGCGCGCTCGCTGAAGAAGCCATCGGCAAGATGCGTCCAATCGAGGACTACATTGCCGCGCCGGATTTGATGCCGAAGACCGATGCCGCACGCTGGTTCATTCTCAATTGCATCCGGCAGAACGTGCGCGAAGGAAAGCTCTCGCATCTGAAGCCGAAAGCAGTGAACCGCTTCCTCGGCAGTCTGCCAGCGGAAGCACAGCTCACGCTGCTCACCGAGCTCGTCGAGCAGTGGGGCGCGCTCGGCGCCGACAAGTCGATGCTGAAGCTCCTGAAGGACGTCACCGCGATATGAACCCGGTTCCTTCCGCCGAAGCGACGCTCGCGCGCATCGAGCGGGGCTTGCGCATGGTCACGGTGCCGATGCCGCATCTCGCGGGATTGGCGGCGGCGGTGCGCTGCTCGATCGACGACCGGATTCCGACCATGGGCGTCTTCGCCTCGGGCCGGATGATCGCGAACCGCCAGTTCGTGGCAAAGCTGAAAGAGAACGAGCTGATCTTCGTGCTGGCGCACGAGCTTCTGCATCTCGCGCTGCGCACGCACGACCGCGCCAAGGGTTCGGGCCGGCTCGAGTTCAACTATGCGCACGACTACATCATCAACGACATCCTGCGCGCCGAACTCGGCTTCACTCATGTTCCGGCGGGCGGCCTCGACATGCCCGGCGCCAAGGAGAAGTCCGCCGAGCAGATCGTCCTCGAAATGCGCAAGGACGGCGACAAGATGCAGTCCAAGACGCAGGTGTGGGACGGCAAGTCGGTCTCGGCACGCGGCGCGCTGAACCCGTCCGGCTCCGGCAACGGGCAGCAAAGCACGGACGACGCTGGCGACGTGATGGACGACGCCAAGGAGCGCGAGCTCTTCCCCGAGTGCAAAGGCGGCCAGGCGGCGCAGGCCAAGGATATGCAGGGCCGAGCCGCCAAAGCGCTCGCGCTCGGCAAGGCCATGGGTGCCATGAAAGGGCGGGGGACCGAGACCGGTGACGTCACCCAGACCGTCATGGCGTTGCGCGGGCTTTACCGCACGCCGTGGGAGATCGCGCTGCAGAAGTGGATCGAGTCGGTCGCGCCCGGCGAGCGGACTTATCTGCGGCCGTCGCGCCGCGAGGTGGCGGGAAGCGACATCGTGCTCGCGGGCCGCAAGCGGGAATCCTGGATGCTCAATATCGTGCTCGACACCTCGGGCTCGATGACGGACGAAATTCCCCGTGCGCTCGGCGCGATCGCGGACTTCTGTGACGCGGCTGCGATCGACGAAATCCGTCTCGTGCAATGCGACGCTGCGGTTACGGGCGACGAAATGCTTTCGCCCGAAGCGCTCGCCAATTATCAGGTCTCGGGCTTCGGCGGCAGCGACCTTTCGCCGGGCATGCAAGCGCTGGCGGAAGACGCCCGCGTTACCGCCACGCTCGTCATTACCGACGGCGACATTTCCTATCCGCCCGAAGAGATGCCCTATGACGTGCTCTGGGTCATCACGCCGGGCGCTAACGGCAGTTTCAATCCGCCCTATGGGCAAGTCATCCGGATGCAGGGAGGCCGCGCATGAAGGTCGTGCAGGAACTCGTTACCTATTTCGATCGCCGTGGCGCGCTGTCTTCGAAGCAGCTTCGCTCGCTGCTCGACCAGGGCTTTCTTGCCGCGGAAGCGCCGCCGAACATGTTAGAGCTCTGCCACGACGTGGGCGCGAACTACTATTTCCGGGTGCGGGGCGAGGTCGAGGGGCAGGTCTGGGGGACCGACGTCTATACCGGCGACTCTTCGCTCGGCGTTGCCGCCGTGCATGCGGGGCTGGTGAAGCCGGGCGATACGGCGGTGGTAAAGGTCTCGGTGGTTGCGCCGCCTTCGCAGTATCAGGGCAGCATCCGCAACAATGTGAAAACGCACGACTTCGGCCGCTACGGGACGGCCTATAAACTCTCCGCAATCTAATCCTCTGCGACAAACGAAAACGCCGGCCCTGCAAAGGACCGGCGTTTTTGCATAATCGGCGCGTATCTTACGAGGCGGCCGGTGCGGGTGCTACCGGTGCGGCGGCTGCCGCGACTTCCGCCTTGGACTTGCGCTTCATGTCCATGGTGTGAGCGCGCTTGTAGGTCTGGATGTCCTTGAACTTTCCGCCCTTGTCGCGCACCGCGTAGAGCTTCTTGCCCTTGGAGCTGTAGAGCACCGTACGGCGGCTCTTTTTTGCCTTGGTCTTTTTGGTCTTCTTGGCAGCTTTCTTCGCCGTTTTCTTGGCTGCTTTTTTAGCTGTTTTCTTTTTGGCTTTCTTTGCCGCCTTCTTCGCTTTTTTCTTCTTTGCCATAACCCAATTCCCCTCAGTTGCCGCAAATCGGATAACGGACATTAGCGCGTGTCATCGATTTTTCGTCAATGGCGATTCGAGGGCTTCCCCCATGTTCGGCTCTTGTTTGGCAAGGCGTGAGTGCTGACGCATACTGAAAACCTCACAACAAAAAAGCAGTCTCAAGGGAGCCTAGAGGGTACGCCATGTCCGCAAACCAGAACCGCCGTATCGTGCTTGCCTCGCGTCCCGAAGGCGAACCGAAGCCAGAACACTTCCGTTTGGAAACGAGTGCTATCCCGGAGCCCAAAGACGGCGAGGTACTGTTGCGCAATCTCTGGATGTCGCTCGATCCCTATATGCGCGGCCGCATGAGCGCGGCGAAGTCCTATGCCAAGCCGGTCGAGATCGGCGAACCGATGGTCGCCGGGACCGTCAGCGAGATCGTGAAGTCCAACCGGCCGGAATTCGTGCCGGGCGACATCGTGCTCTCCTACACGGGGTGGATGGATTACGCGATTTCGAACGGCTCCGATCTACGCAAGCTCGACCCCAAGCAGGCGCCGGTACAGACCGCGCTCGGCGTGCTCGGCATGCCCGGGATGACCGCCTATACCGGCATGCGCAATATCGGCATGCCGAAGGCGGGTGAAACCGTCGTGGTGGCGGCCGCTGCCGGTCCGGTGGGCTCCTTCGTCGGTCAATATGCCAAGCTCAAAGGCTGTCGCGCGGTCGGCATCGCGGGCGGGGCGGACAAGTGCAAGTATCTCGTCGACGAGCTCGGCTTTGACGCCGCGGTCGATCATCGCGATCCGGACCTGCCGGCCAAGCTCGCGAGCGCCTGTCCCGGCGGCATCGATGTCTATTTCGAGAACGTCGGCGGCAAGGTCTGGGATGCGGTGTTTCCGCTGCTGAACGATTTTGCCCGCGTGCCGGTTTGCGGGATCGTCGCGCATTACAACGACACCGCATTGCCGCCGGGTCCGGATCGTACCGGCATGCTGATGGGAGCAATCCTCCGCCGCCGCCTTACGCTGCGCGGTTTCATCGTGTGGGACTTTCAGGCGCAGGCCGGCGACTTCTACCGCGAAGCGGGTGCATGGCTACGGGAGGGCCGCATCAAGTACCGCGAGGATATCGTCAACGGTCTCGAAAACGCACCGGAAGCCTTCATCGGCATGCTGAAGGGCAAGAACTTGGGGAAGTTGCTGGTGAAGATCGCTTGATATCGCACCCTCCCCGCAAGGGGGAGGGTTGAGTTATCTCCTCTCGATCTCCGTCATCCGGCCGCTATCGATCTTCACGATCGTCTGCGCCATGCGCTCGATCTCGTCGCGCGCGTGGCTCACGTACAAGATCGGAATCCGCGCATTGGCGACGAGTTGCGAGAGATAAGGAATGATCTCGTTCTTGCGCCCGGCGTCGAGGGACGCGAGCGGTTCGTCGAGCAGCAGCGCTTTCGGCTCGGCAAGGAGCGCGCGGCCGATAGCGACACGCTGGCGTTCGCCGCCGGAAAGCTTGCGTGGTCGCCGCGCGAGCAGCGTCTCGATGCCGAGGAGCGACACGACCTCGTCGAACTGCCGGTCGCGCTTCTTGCCCGCGAGCCAGCGGCCGAACATCAGGTTCTGCGCGACGGTGAAATGCGGAAAGAGGCGGCTTTCCTGAAACACCACGCGGACACCGCGCTTGTTGGCGGGGAGGTCGATGCGCCGTTCGCTGTCGAAAAGCGTCTTGCCGTTGACGACGATCCTGCCCTGCGCCGGGCGGTAAAGACCCGCGATCGCGGCGACGATGCTCGATTTGCCGGAGCCCGACGGTCCCGAGAGCGCGGTCACCATGCTCTCGCTTCGGAACGACACATCAAGATCGAACTCGCCGAGGAGCGCCTTCACGCTGACATCGAACATGCCGGTCAGCCTTCGATTCGCGCGGCAGTCTTGCGCGCGAGCACTTCGGAAATCACGAGCGCGGCAAGCGCAATCACCATGGCGACGGCAGCGAGCCGGAATGCCCCGGCGTCGCCGCCCGGCACCTGCGTAAAGGTGTAGATCGCCGCCGGCAGCGTGCGCGTCTCGCCGGGAATGTTCGAGACGAAGGTGATGGTCGCGCCGAACTCGCCGAGTGCCTTGGCAAAAGCGAGCACCAGTCCTGCGATAATGCCGGGCAAGGCCAGCGGCAGCGTCACCAGAAAGAACGTCGTCAGTCCGCTGGCCCCGAGCGTTCGCGAAGCGTCCTCGAGCCGCCGGTCCGTGCTTTCCAATGAAAGCCGGATTGCGCGAACCATCAGCGGAAAACCCATCACGGCGGCGGCGAGCGCCGCACCGGTCCAGCGAAACGAAAACACGATGCCGAAGGTCTGTTCCAGCCAGGCGCCGATCACGCCCTTGCGGCCGAATGTCAGCAACAGAATGTAGCCGGTGACGACCGGCGGCAGCACGAGCGGCATGTGCACCAGCGCATCGAGCAAGATTTTGCCCGGAAAGCGCCAGCGCGCGAGCGCGTAAGCGACGAACATGCCCAAAGGCAGGCTGGCCGCGATACCGATCGACGCGACCCACAGGCTCAGGCGGATCGCGTCGATTTCTTCAGCGGAAAACGAGAACAAAGGGAGAGCTTTCCGAAAATCAGTCCACGCCGACCATGACGTCGGAGGCTTTGATGATCGCCTTGACGGCGCTGCCGGCTTTCAGTCCGAGTTCGTCCACGGCCTCGTTCGTGATCGAGGCGGTGATGGTGGTGCCGCCAATGTCGATCTTCACGTGCGCGGTGGTTGCGCCCTTGGTGACCGAAGCCACTTTGCCCGGGATCTGGTTGCGTGCACTGATTTTCATCTTGCGTTTCCTCAGTTGGTCTTGTCAGTTCGTTTTGGCCGCGGCGAGCACCGAGAAGCCGTGCTTCTTGAAAATCGCCTGCGCCGACGGCGAACTCAGCGATTTGAGAAACGCGGCGGCCTTCGGGTTCTTCGAGGTTTCGAGCTGCGCGACCGGATAGACGATCGCGGGGTGCGAGCCATCCGGGAAGGTGCCGACCACGACGACCTGGGACTCCGATGCGGCGTCGGTGCCGTAGACGATGCCGAGCGGCGCTTCGCCACGCGAAACATAGGCGAGTGCGACGCGGACGTTCTCGGCCTGCGCGAGCTTGCCTTCGACCGATTTATAGATGCCGAGTTTTTCGAGTGCGGCTTTGGCGTAGAGACCGGCCGGGACGCTGTCGACCTGACCGACCGAGAGGCGCCCGCTACCGAGCAGGCCGGCGAGATCGAAGTTCGGGCCGATCTTCACTTCTTTGAATTTGCTGTCCTTGCGCGCGATCAGCACCAGCGTATTGCCGAGCAAGTTCTGGCGCGTGTTGGCCTTGATGAGTTTCTTGCCGTCGACGTAATCCATCCATTTCAGGTCGGCCGAGATGAAAAGGTCCGCCGGTGCGCCATTCTCGATCTGCTTCGCCAGCGCCGAGCTTGCGGCGTAGCTGATCTTGACTTCGGTTTTGTTCGCTTTCGACCATTCGCCGGCGATCTCGTCGAGCGCGTTCTTCATGCTCGCCGCGGCGAAGACGATGACCGGCTGGTTGTCCTGCGCCTTGAGCGGCGCGGTCGCAGGAAGGGTAAAGGTAAGCGCAAACGCGGACAGCGCAGCGCCGATCAGAAGCCGTCGCTTCATGGTAAATCCTCCGTAGGCACAGGCGTGCCTCGTTGTTTTCATTGGAAGCGCCACGGCTTTTTCGCTTCATCAAGCGAGAAAGGGGCGAAAACCGCCTTCTCCGGCGGCCCGCTATTTCAGCGGTAGTGCACCTTATAAAGAAGAAGCCGCCGCGCCAAGCGGCGAGTTAGCGCGCCCGGCTCTGTAAATCGCGAATGCGGTCGGCAAGCGAAAGATGCCTCCGCGGCGTGCCATTCTGCCGGTTCTGCGGCTTGCCGTTGGGGCTCGCCAGGATTTCTTCGAGCGGCGAGGGCTCGCCCTCCAGATTGATGGCGAGGCGGGCGATTTCTGCGGCCACGTCGTTGATCCGCTCGCGCAGCAACTCACTTTCCTCGCGTTCTTCGGTCTGCGCCTTGTTCAGTGCCGCGCGGAGCGAGGCGGCTTCTTCGCCGATCCGCTCATGCTCGCGCCGGAGTTCGAACAGCGCATTTTCGAGGCTCGATTTTTCGCCGCGCAGGATTTCCGTGGTCGCCTGGAAGGCCGCGTTTTTCTCGCGCACCTCATTCTCGAGCGCGCGGGTGTCGTCCTGCAACTGACCGAACATTTTTTCGGTAGAAGCGAGCTTCTCGCGCAGGCCCGAAAGCTCGCGATTGAGTTCGCTTTCGCGCTTCCGTGCTGCATCCAGCAATTCGCCTTCGCGCTTGACCAGATGATCGGAGAGTTCGCGCTCGCGATGCGTGAGCCGGTCTTCGACCGCCTTCTTTTCGCGGGCAAGCGTGTCGCTGCGGCTCTGCAGCATGTCGCGCTCCGCCGTCAGCGCAACGATCCCGGCATGGCGGGTTTCGGATTCACCGGTAACGGCGCCGAGATTATCGCGCGTCGTGGAAAGTTCCCGCACGCGTTCGGAGAGCGTCTGTTCGGTCTCCATAAGCTTTGCGGTCTTTTCCGCGAGCGCGGTTTCGGTCGTCTGCAACTTCTCGCGCAGATTCTTCTCGATGGTTTCGAGTTCGCCGATGCGTTCCGCCTTGGCTTCGCCGTCGGTTTTGAGTTCGAAAATACGTTCGCTCCGGCGGCCGAGTTCGGCGAGGTATTCCGTTTCCTTGCCTTTGACCCGCTCGACCGTGGTTTCGAGCTTGCGCATTTTCATCGCGAACTCGGCGCGCAACTGGTCTTTGTCAGCCTGGATTTCGACCATCGAAACGGGAATCGCGCCTTCGATGCGTTTCGTGGTCAAGCGGACCGCGCGATGCCAGATCGCCGACAGCGCCACGAGCGCGATCAGCGTCGCGCCGAGGAAGCCGAGCGTAAAGAACATGACCGCTTCGATCATGTCCGGCACTTCCTGTTCGTGAAACGATTCAACGCAAAACCCCGGAGACGCCAGCGGCGGGCGCACCATAATGGAACGGCCGCCGCTATGCCACGGCGCTTCCCGCGCCGGGGAGGGGACAGGCCGCTTAGAGCGGGAACCAGGTCGCGGTCGGGGTGAACTTCAGATAGCCGATATTGGCGCCGAGCCGCAGGCCGACGCCGGTCCGGATCGGCACAATGACGACGCGATCCCAGGTCACCGCCGTCATGCCGAAGCCGCCGACGAAATAGGCCGAGCCGGAAATGCCGACATAGCGGTTATAGAGCGTTTCAATCGCGGGCAGATTATAGACCAGCATCATGACGCGCGCGCCTTCGCCGCCGACATCGAAGCCGATCGAGGGGCCCTGCCAGTAAATCTTGCGGTCGCCGGCGTTGCGCGTATAGAGCGTGCCTTCGCCATAACGCAGGCCGACGGTGATGGCGCCGCCGGCTTCCTCGCCGAGAATATAGCCGTTGGGCTGGCCCCATTGCTTGGTGGCGCGCTCGACGAGGAGCGCCAGTTCGCGCGAGGTCGTGCCGAAGAAACGGTGACCGGCGTCCAGGATCTCGTTGTTCGAATATTTCTGCTGGTAATTGTTCTGCGCCTGCGCCGAAACGATCGTCGCGAGGAAAGCCACAGCAGCGAATAAGGTGCGAAACGTCATGGTTGTCTCCGGCGAATAGAGCTCGCGGGCAGATGGCGCAGGAAATGCGCCCTTTTCAGGCCCGTACGGCGGCCTTAACCCGACGCATACCGGCGGGGACCTACAGTCCGAATCACGCCCGCGGCGGGAATCTTGATTGGCCGCGGCGATTTAGGGAAGCCGCGAATGCTTTCAGGACGCGTTTTAACCGGGCTGCTTGCCGTGTGGTTTGTTGTCACTTGCGCGGCCTTTGCCGCCAAGGCCGCCACCACGGAGCGTTATGTCACCGATCCTAGAACCGGGGTCGCGCTCTATGGCTATGACCCGGTCGCCTATTTCATCGACCGCACCGCCAAAACCGGCGACGAGGCTTACGAATACCGGTTTGCAGGGGTGACCTGGCGCTTTTATTCCGAAGCCAATCGCGATGCCTTTATGCAGGCGCCCGAGAATTTCATGCCCGCCTTCGGCGGCTATGATCCGCTTGCCGTCGGCGAGGGGATTCCGCTGGAGGGCAATCCCGCGTTCTTCGCGGTCAGCCGGGGAAAACTCTATCTCTTCGCGCGCGAGGAGAGCCGAGCGAAATTTGCCGCCAATCCCATCAATCTGATCGAATCAGCCGAACAAAGCTGGCCTTCGGTGCAGCGGAAGCTGGTGCCCTAGAGCGCCATTCTGATGGAATCAGAACGGCACTCTGGATTCATATTTTGTCGCGTATTCTTTACGCGAACCGGTATCCACTTCGCTTGAAAACGCTCTAAAACGGCGCTCCGCCGGACGCGATGAAGCTCGTCACTTCGTAATCGCCTTTGCGTTTGCCGTAGTGAAGCGGCGTGCCTTCGGGTGAGCGCACCGAGCCGCCCGCGGCCATCAGGATCGCGTGTCCCGCGGCGATATCCCATTCGCTGACCGGAGCAAGCCGCGGATAGACATCGGCCTTGCCTTCGGCCACGCGGCAGAACTTGATCGAGGAGCCGGCTTTGACGGTCTCCTCGATCCCGTGCCGGCGCAGCCATGCGGTCGTGGCGCTGTCGAGATGAGAATGGCTGACGACCGCCGTGCGCCGTTTCGGCGGCAGGCGGACCGCGATCGGCTCGGAGGTAGCTTCGCCCGGGTTCTTTCCGGGAGGAAGGGCCAACCGGAATGCGCCACTGGCGCCGCCCGCATAGAGCTCCTCCAGCGCCGGCGCGTAAATCACGCCCAACACCGGCGTGCCTTCGATCAACAGGCCGATATTGACGGTATATTCCGCGCGTCCGGCGACGAACTCGCGCGTGCCGTCGATGGGATCGACGAGAAAGAACGTACTGCTTGGCTTCGTTTTGCTCCCCTGCGCGACCGCCTCTTCCCCGATCATCGGCACGCCGGGCAGGAGTGTCGCGAGGTGCCGCTCGATAATGACTTCGGCTGCCTCGTCGGCGTCGGTCACGGGACTCGAATCCGCCTTGGCGCGGGCGACGATGCCGTGGGCCGCCATTTCCCGGATTTTAGTGCCGGCTTCAGCCGCCGCGGCGATGAGCCCGGTCAACAGCCGGGTGCGTTCGGTGCGATTCACTTCACTGTCCTGTCATTCCGGCCTCTATCATGCGGTCCGGTCCTCGACCAATGCGCGCCGAATCGCATAGGGCTTTGGTATGAGCGCACCCATCGAACTCTCCGCCCTCGATCTGTCGGCCATGCTTTGCTCCAAGGTCTGCCACGACGTCATCAATCCGGTGGCGGCGATGGAAAACGGCTTTCAGCTTCTTGAAATGGACCAGAGCGCGGAGTCCCGCGACGAAGCCACCAAGCTGATCCGCGACAGCGCGATCAAGGCTTCCGCCAAGCTCGAATTTGCGCGCATCGCTTATGGCTCCTCCGGGTCGCCCGCCGCCCAGCTCGACGTCGGCGATGCCGGGCCGCTCGCAAAAAGGCTCTACGAGCCCGATCTCGCGGTGAACTTCTCCATCCCCAAGACGCTGATGGCGAAGAACCGGGTGAAGCTCCTGATGAACCTGATGATCATCGCGGGTAATTGCGTGCCCCGCGGTGGCACCATGACGGTGGATCCGATCGGCGACGGCGAAACCATGGGTTTTTCGATCAAGGTCGCGTCGGACAAGGTGCGGGTGCACCCGGCCACCGAGAGCCTGCTGGCCGGTACGCCTGCCGAGCCGATTTCCGCCCAGACCATCCAGCCCTTCTATACCGGGGTGCTCGCACGCGAGCAGGGCATGACCATCCGCATCGCCGCGGAACCGGGCGGCGCCACGCTGACGGCCCAATAAGTCAATTAATTCAATAGCTTTCAGCGGTAGCCGGATGCCTGAACCCGGCTGCCGTTTCAATCAATCTTAACCCTCGCGAAGGGATACTGGCCCCGCATCGCGGACCCGTCCTGACAAGGGACCAGGGCCGCTTTCTGGATATGCGCGGCCCGATGGAAGACCTGCTCAAGGAATTTTTGTCAGAGACGAACGAGAGCCTCGATGTCGTCGACAACGAGCTCGTCCGCTTTGAGCAGGAGCCGAACAACGCGGAAATTCTGGGCCGCATTTTCCGCCTCGTGCACACCATCAAAGGCACCTGCGGGTTCATCGGCCTGCCGCGTCTGGAAGCGCTTGCGCATGCCGCCGAAACCGTCATGGGCAAATTCCGCGACGGCGCGCCGGTGACGGCCGACGCCGTTTCGCTGGTGCTGGTCACGATCGACCGCCTGAAATCCATTCTCGCCGAACTCGAGGCGACCAGCGCCGAGCCCACGGGCAGCGACGGCGACCTCATCGTGCAACTTGAGCAGATGGCGCTCGATGACGGCGCGCCGCAGCCGGCAAAAGACCAGATTACGATCGGCACGTTGAGCCCGCAGGTGCTGGAGCGTCCATTGCGTCCGGGCGAAGTTTCGCTCGACGATCTGGAACGGGCCTTCCGCGAGACGCCGGGGCCGCAAGACAGAAAATCGCAGAAGCGCGGTGACGACCGCCGCATCGGCGAGCGCCGCGAAACCAACGTCAACAACGCCAACCAGACGCTGCGCGTGTCGGTCGATACCGTCGAGCGGCTGATGACGATGGTGTCGGAGCTGGTGCTGACGCGCAATCAGCTGCTCGAAATCGTCCGCCGCCATTCCGAAAGCGAATTCAAGGTGCCGCTGCAGCGGCTCTCGAACGTGACCGCCGAGCTGCAGGAAGGGGTCATGAAGACCCGCATGCAACCGATCGGCAACGCCTGGGCCAAGCTCCCGCGCATCGTGCGCGATCTGGCGCAGGAACTCGGCAAGGACATCGAACTCGAAATGCACGGCGCCGAGACCGAGCTCGACCGCCAGGTGCTCGACATCATCCGCGATCCGCTCACGCACATGGTGCGCAACTCGGCGGATCATGGGCTCGAAACGGCAGAGGAACGCCGCAAGGCCGGCAAGCCCGCGAAGGGCACGATCCGTCTTTCCGCCTATCAGGAGAGCGGCCAGATCGTCATCGAAATCGCCGATGACGGGCGCGGTCTCAATCTTGCGAAAATTCGCCGGCGCGCGATCGATATCGGTCTGATCGGCGAAGACGATCATCCGGCCGACACGCAGCTTTACAAGTTGATCTTCGCGCCGGGTTTCTCCACCGCGGAGAAAATCACGAGTGTATCCGGCCGCGGCGTCGGCATGGATGTCGTCAAATCGAACATCGACCAGATCGGCGGCACGATCGATCTGAAATCGGTGCAAGGTCGCGGCTCGACGTTCTCGATCCGGATTCCGCTGACGCTTGCGATCGTTCCGGCGCTGATCGTGGATTCCGCAGGCGAACGGTTTGCCGTGCCGCAGGTCGCGGTGATCGAGCTCGTGCATCGTGGCTCTCACGCCAATCTCGTCGAAGAAATCAACGGCGCGCTGGTGTTGCGGCTGCGCGACAAGCTCCTGCCGCTCTTGTCGCTCAGTCAGCTCCTGAAGCTCCCCAAACAGCCCGACTCGGGCGGCGATTCCTTCGTCGTGGTGATGCAAGTCGGCCAGAGCCTGTTCGGCATCGTCGTCGATGACGTGCTGCATACCGAAGAGATCGTGGTGAAGCCGGTATCGTCGAGTCTGCGTGGGATCAAGATCCTCGGTGGCAACACCATCCTCGGCGATGGCTCCGTCATCATGATCCTCGATCCCAATGGCATCGCGCAGTCCATCGGCGCGGCGAGGGAAGAGGGAACGCTCGAAAGTTTTGTCGAGAAGGAAGCAGCCCCTGCAGAAGACGCGCTGAAGACGATGTCGCTGCTCGTGTTCCGTTCGGGCTCTGATTCCTGCAAGGCCGTTCCGCTGTCGCTGGTGACGAGGCTCGAAGAAATCGACGTGAAGCAGGTCGAATATTCGAGCGGGCGTCCGATGGTTCAGTATCGCGGCGGTTTGATGCCGCTCATTCCGGCGGACGAGAACGCAGCGCTTGCGGCGCAGGGGAAGCAGCCGCTTCTCGTCTTCACCGAAGGCAGCCGTTCGGTCGGGCTGATCGTCGATCAGATCGTCGATATCGTCGAAGATCGTCTTGAGATCAAAGTCGGCAGCGACAGGCCGGGCATCATCGGGTCCGCCGTCATCCGCGGCCAGACCGCCGAGATCATCGACGTTGCGCACTTCCTGCCGCTCGGCTTTGCGGATTGGTTTCAAGGCAAACCGGCGCAGGGCGCGGAGAAGCCGAAGCTGCTTCTGGTCGACGACTCCGCTTTCTTCCGCGACATGCTCGCGCCGGTGCTGCAGGCGGCGGGCTATGACGTGACTGCGCTTGCGAGCGCGAGAGACGCGCTTTTGCGGGTCGAGCGGGGCGCGCAGTTCGACTTCGTCGTTACCGATATCGAAATGCCGGAACTCGACGGCTTCGCCTTTGCCGAAGCGCTTCGCGCGCGCTCGGCGCAGGTGCCGGTCATCGGCCTTTCGTCCGTCATCAACAGCGCTTCGGTTTCGAAGAGCAGGCAGGCCGGCATGCGAGGCTACGTCGCGAAGTTCGACCGCCGCGGCTTGTTGCATGCGCTCAAGGATGCCGCTTCCGAACTCTCGGAGGCCGCATGAGCCTGCATCCTGTCGGAGAAATCGAATACGTCACCGCATGGATTGCGGGACAGCTGTTCGGGATTCCGATCAAGCGTGTGCATGATGTGTTCGAGGTGGAGCGCATTACCCGCGTGCCGCTGGCGCCCGTGGAGATTTCGGGCGTGCTCAATCTGCGCGGCCGCGTCGTCACCGCGCTCGATATGCGTACGCGACTGGGTTTGCCGCCGCGCGAGAGCGAAAAGAAGCGGATGGCGATCGGCATCGATCAGGATGGCGAAGCTTATGGCCTGCTCGTCGATTCCATGGGCGAGGTGCTGAAGCTCTCCGCATCCGCGATCGACGGCGTGCCGATCAACATGCAGCGGGAATGGGCGGCGATCTCTTCGGGAATCTACCGGCTCGAAGAGCGGCTCATGATCGTGCTTGACGTCGACCAGATTTTGAATTTCGGCAAAGACACGCTGGCCGCGTGAATCTGAAAAGGAAAGAAACGATGAAACACTGTCTCATTGTCGACGACTCCAGCGTCATTCGCAAAGTCGCGCGACGGATTCTGGAAAACTTCGGCTTCGCCGTCGTCGAAGCCTCCGATGGACGGCAGGCGCTCGACACCTGCGCGAAAGGCATGCCCGAGGCGATCCTGCTCGACTGGAACATGCCGGTCATGGACGGCTTCGACTTCCTGCGCGCGTTGCGGGCGATGCCGGGCGGCGATCGTCCGAAAGTGGTGTTCTGCACCACGGAGAACGACCTCGCGCATATCGCGCGTGCGATGCATGCGGGTGCGGACGAATACATCATGAAGCCCTTCGACAAGGAAATCGTCGAAGCGAAGTTTCAGGAAGTCGGCTTGATTTAAGCCCGCGTCAGCGCCGGGTAAGGAAAGGCGTTCGTTCCCCGATGTCGCAGCTTCGCACCCTTCCGCAGACCAGGACCGCGCTTCCGGTCCGGGTCATGATCGTCGATGACGCCGTTGTGGTGCGTGGTCTGGTCTCGCGCTGGATCGGTCTTGAGCCCGACATGCAGGTCGTGCGCGTTTGCAAGAACGGACGCGAAGCGCTGGAGCAGTTCGAAGCAGCCAACCCCGACGTGATCGTTCTCGACATCGAAATGCCGGAGCTCGACGGGCTTGCGACGCTGAAGGAGCTTCTCATTCGCCGTTCGCGCGTGCCCGTCATCATGGCATCGACGCAGACCAAGCGGGGCGCGGAAATTACGCTGAAGGCGCTCTCGCTCGGCGCGTCGGATTGCGTTTCGAAACCCGATATCAGTAACGCCGCCGGAGCCGCGGACGAGTTTCGCCGCACGCTGATCGACAAGATCCGGCAGCTTGGCCGGCGTGCGGCCAGCGTTTCGCTGCCGCGCAAGGAAGTTCGCGGCGCTTTATCCGCGCCGAAATCGGCGGCCGGCGATATCAAGCTACGCACGTTTTCAAAGGTGATGCCGCGCGCGATCCTGATCGGCGCTTCGACGGGCGGACCGCAGGCGCTGCAGATCTTGCTCAAAGACCTGTCGCCGGTGATCGATCGCATTCCGGTCCTGATCGTGCAGCACATGCCGCCGATCTTCACCGCGACATTGGCCGAGCATATCGGCCGTTTCGCGGGCAGGCCGGCGCGCGAAGCGATCAATGGCGAGCCTTTGAAGGCGGGGCTGATCTACGTTGCGCCGGGGGGCAAACACCTCGCGCTGATCAAGCGCGACCACGGCGTCGAAATCATGATTGATGATTCCGCGCCGATTCACTTCTGCAAGCCCGCGGTCGATGCATTGTTTCTGTCCGCCTCTTATGCGCTCGATGGCCGTGCGCTCGGGATCGTACTGACCGGCATGGGATCCGATGGCAAGAAAGGCGCACTTGCGATCGCCGATCACGGCGGCAGCATAATCGCACAGGACGAAGCGACCAGCGTGATCTGGGGAATGCCGGGCTCCGCCGCGAATGCCGGGGCTTGCGCCGCCGTACTGCCCATTCACGAGATCGGGCCCAGGGCCGTGCGTATTGTTTCAGGAGATTA
>CAUJKG010000168.1 GCA_963205465.1 Pseudomonadota bacterium
TCGATCACGATGCGGCCGCCGCGGTGTTCCGCCGAAAGTTGGATCGTCCCCTCCTCGCTCTTTCCGGCGCGGCGGCGATCCTCCGGCCGCTCGATGCCGTGATCGACGGCATTGCGGATGATATGTGTCAGCGGATCCGAAAGCCGCTCGATGATCGAACGATCTACTTCCGTCTTCTCGCCGGATAATTCGAGCCGTACTTTCTTGCCGGTCTTCGCGGACAGCTCGCGCACCAGACGCGGCATGCGCTGAAAGACCGAGCCTACTGCCTGCGCACGCATGGACATGACACTGTCCTTGAGTTCGCGGGTATGATGGATCACCTGCTGCACGGTCTGCAGGAGCTGCGAAGACGTGTGCTCCGGAAGTTCGTTCACGATCTGGCCGAGCATCGCTTGTGCGATGACGAGTTCGCCGACGAGGTTGACGGCGCGATCGATCTTCTCAAGCTCGATACGGGTCGTGGTGGCTGCTGCCTTGGCGGGCCTGGCCTCCCCCGCGGACGGTGGCATGACGTTGGTGTCCGGCTGCTTTACTACCGGCGCGGGCGAACTCGCGGGAATTTCGAATTCCGGCAGCGATGGTGTCTCCGGGACCAGCGGAGGTGCTACTGCGGATGCATGCGCGGACAATACGAGTTCGTCTTCTTGCAGAACGAGATCGACCGTTGCTGCGCTATCCGCGACCAAGGCCGCTATCTCCGGCCAGTCGAGCGAAGATTTGAGCGTCCCTTTCCAGCGCAGATAGCGGCTGCCGGCGCGATAATCCTGAAGCGAGGGTATACCATCAAGATCCGGCGTGAATGTTGCTTCGCCCGCATCATGCAAAGCCTGTTTCGCCTGCACGATAGCGGCAAGAGGAGCATAGCTCAGCGGCCGGAGCTCGACGGCATATTCCTTCAATGGATCGCCGTCTGCATCGTCCGCCATAACGGGAACGAATTCGATCTCCGCGAAATCAGCCGGTGCCACCCCGCTGCTTTCGTCAGCGTCGCAGCCCGCGATTGTATCCAGCGCTTTCCGGCAATCCATGCCGAAGTGCGCGGGAACCGCCTCGCCCGAGCGGGACAGGCGAACGAGATCAAACAACACGTCGTTCGCGGAGAGCATCACGTCGAGGGTCGGTTCGCTTTGCGGAATTTTCTCGTGCCGCAGGAGGTCGAGCACGGTTTCAAAGGCATGCGCGAACTCCACCAGCGCCTCGAAACCGAAAATTCCCGCGCCGCCTTTCACCGAGTGAACGCCGCGGAAAATCGCATGAATCGTTTCGGCGTCCTGCTCGCCGTGGCGTATCGCGGTGAGGCCAGCTTCGATCTGCTGCAACGCCTCGTCGCATTCGTCGAAAAAGGTCTGTTTCAATTCATCGATTTTGGACACTGGCGATGTTTCCGCTCTATGCCGCCACTTTCAGGACGGTCTGGACCAGCCGCTCCGGATCGAAGGGTTTGACCATCCATCCGGTAGCGCCTGCTTCTTTTGCAATCGCGCGTTTGTCGGCCTCACCCTCGGTGGTCAGCACCAGCACCGGCAGCGTCAGATAAGCCGGATCGGCGCGGACGCGGCGGATGACTTCGTAACCGTCCATCCTCGGCATGTTGATGTCGGTAATCACGAGATCCACTTGTTCGCGGCTGAGCACATTGAGGCCGTCCTCGCCGTCCACCGCCTGCAACACGTCGAACCCGGCATCGGCCAACGTCAGCATCAGCATGTCCCGCATGGTCTTGGAATCGTCGATCGTAAGAATGCGCTTGGGCATGATCTCCGGAAGCGCCGGTTCGCCAACGGGTTGCATGGGAGTTACCTCATTCGCGCTGCCGGAAACTTCCAGCACGGCTGCGAAATGCGACAGCAAGCCGAGGCTTTCGATATGCACGCGACAGGATTCCGGGAGATCGACGATCCTGATGCTGACTTCGCATTGCGCGGACAACAACAGTTGAAGCCACTCCAGATCGAGACCGCTGCAGCGCGACGCATCGATCGTGAAGGGTACTCTCGCTCGCTTGTGCTCCTGAAGAAGTTGGACAAGCTGCGTGAAATCTTCCAATGCAGGAACCGGCGGCAACGTGAAACGCGACGAACTCATGATGCCACCCCGATCGCCGCGCCCGCTCCTGCGGCTGTTTCCCCTGGCTTCCACGCCGACATGATCGCGCCGCCGATCGCTTCCAGCGGAAGCTGGCGTTCCACTGCGCCGCGTTCGAATGCTTCGCGTGGCATCCCGTAAATGAGCGCAGACTCTTCGTTTTGTCCGATCGTCATCGCTCCGGCCTGACGCATGGCGAGCATTCCCGCGGCGCCATCCTTGCCCATGCCGGTCAGGATCACGCCCAGTGCTTCGGCGCCCGCGGCTGTCGCGACCGAGCGAAACAGCACGTCGACCGAAGGCCGATGCCCGGAAACCGGTGCATGGTCGTCGAGCGCACAATAGAAATTCCGGCCGCGACGGATCACGGTCAGATGGTGAGATCCCGGCGCAATCAGCACCTCGCCCGGACGAATGGCATCGCCATGCGCCGCCTCGCGCACGCGCATGGGGCAAATCCGGTTCAGGCGATTGGCGAAGGCTTCGGTGAAACGCGGCGGCATGTGCTGGGTCACCACCACCGGCGGGCAAGCGGCCGTCATGTTCATCAGCACCGCGCGCAGCGACTCGACGCCGCCCGTCGAAGCGCCGACCGCAACCAGGGATGCACGCCGCGGCAGCGCGACCCTGCGCTGCTGCGCGCGCCGCTGCGCCCTGCGCAGACCGACGCGCAGGTTCGCCGCCTGCTTCACTTTTTCGCAAAGCTCGCGGCGGAAGCATTCGAGCATATCATCGCCTTGAGAAGCCGGCTTCTGGATGAAGTCGACCGCGCCGACTTCCAGCGCTTCGAGCGTGATGTCGGCGCCATGCTGCGTCAGGGTCGAAATCATGATCACCGGCATCGGGCGCAATTCGATGATCTTGCGCAGGAACGAGAGGCCATCCATTCCCGGCATTTCGATATCGAGCGTCAGCACGTCCGGATTGAGGGCGCGGATCAGCTCCCTCGCCTTCGCGGCGTCACCCGCCGCGCCAAGCACCTCGATTGCGGGGTCGCTCTGCAACAAGCTGGTCAAGATTTTCCGCATCAGCACGGAATCGTCCACGACCAGAACACCGATGCGCTTGCTCATTGTCGCTTCCATCATGCAAATAGCTCGATATCGCCGCCGCGGGCGGGCGCGGCGATCCGGGTCGCATACGTGTTTTCGAGGCGCTGGACGGCACTGCTATCGGCATTGCTCAAGAGCCTGCGAACGACCTTTCCGTCTTCCGGCGAATAGTGGATGCGACGCGGCTGCGTGCCGCCGAGGTCTTGCGCGGCACAGGCGATGCCTTCCTGCTCGAGGTAGTGCAGAACAAATTCCGCATTCGCCGTGCCGACCAGCTGGCTGCTCTGAATGACGTTGGCGCCGCCGAATACCTTGGCTTCCAGCGCTTCGCGGCGGCAGCCTGCTTTCATGAGTTCGTTGATGAGCTTTTCCATCGCGTAATTGCCGAAGCGAGCCGATTGCTGATCGCCGCTCCAATTTCCCGTAGCACTTTGCGGCAGCATGAAATGGTTCATGCCGCCGATGCCGGTGTCGCGATCCCGGATGCAGGCGGAAACGCAGGAGCCGAGCACGGTGACCAGCACTTCGTTCCGGCGCCCGGCAATGCTGTATTCGCCGGGCATCACCTTGATGAGCCAGCACGAATTGGCCGCGTCATAAAACGGTCGCCGCTGCGGCATGGCGTGATCGGACAAGACCGCGGGAACAGTTTCCAGAACGCGGGCGGCGGCGCTCATCCGCGCCTCCGGTAAATCGTCTTGCCTTCGAGTTCCAGCAGCGGATGCTGCCGCGTGAGTGACTCCGAGTGACCGATATAGAGCCAGCCGCCCGGCTTGATCCGTTCGGCAAATCGTTCGAGCAGCCGTGCTTTCGTCGGCGCATCGAAATAGATCATCACGTTGCGGCAGAAGATCACGTCGAACAGCCCCCTGAACGGCCAGTCCTCGATCAGGTTCAAGCGCCGGAAGCGGATGAGATCGCGAAGGCCGTCAGCGACTTGCACTTTCTCGGCGGAAGACCGGTCTGGTGGCGCTTCGAACATCGAGCGGAACCCCGGCGGAACGTCGTTGACCGATGCGGCGGGATATTCGCCCCGTGCGGCGGCAGCGAGCACTTCGGTATCGATGTCGGTCGCCAGAATACGCATGTCGCGGCGCGCCGCATCGGGGATATGCCGGCACAGGATTGCAGCAGCCGAATAGGGCTCCTCTCCGGTCGAACAGCCGGCGGACCAAATCCTGAGTTTTGACGACGCATTTTTTGGCAGAGCCGAAAGCGGACGGATAATTGCCTGCTCCAGATGCTGGAAATGATGCGCCTCGCGAAAGAACTTCGTGAGATTGGTCGAGATGGCATTGATGAAGCGCTGAACTTCGGACCTGTCGGTGGTCAACCGGCTGCGATATTCGGCAAAACTCCCGATACCCAGTGCGCGCAGGCGGCGCGACAGCCGCCCGTAGACGAGATTGCGCTTCGAGGATGCCAGCGAAATGCCTGCGCTGTCGTAGGCAAATTGCGAGAGCATCGAAAAGTCGGCATCGCTGAAGGCAAACTCGCGCGCAGGCGGATCCGCGTCGAACACATGATCCTGCCTGATTGCAGTATTGCTTTGCGCGAACGGCATTTCGGGAGCATCCGCTGCTTAGAACTCTGCCCAGTCATCGGCGCGAACCGCTGCAGCCAGCGCGGACTGCATGCGGCCGACGGGATTCGCAGCGGCCGGGCGGCGCGCGGCCACCGGTTTTGCTTTCGCAGCCGCACGCGGTTCGGCACCGCCACGCGCCGGAAGCACTGCGCGGATATCCGGCTCGGCGCTCTCCCGCGCGGCGCCGGTCTTGAAGAACGACACTCTTGCATTCATGGCGCCTGCCTGCTGTTCGAGCGTCTTTGCGGTGGCCGCGTTCTCTTCGACCAGCGCGGAATTCTGCTGCGTCACCTCGTCCATCTGCGTCAGCGCCTTGTTGACCTGCTCGATGCCGGTCGACTGCTCAGCGCTCGCGGCAGCAATATCGGAAACGATATCGGCGACCTGCTTGATCGACTGCACGATCTCCTGCAGTGAGCCGCCGGCCTTGTTCACAAGATCGACGCCATCCCGCACCTGACCGGAACTGTTGGTGATAAGATCCTTGATATCTTTTGCCGCCTGCGAGGAACGCTGCGCGAGGCTTCGCACTTCGGATGCGACCACTGCAAAGCCCCGGCCGGCATCACCCGCTCTTGCCGCCTCGACCGCAGCATTGAGCGCAAGCAGGTTGGTCTGACGCGCGATCTCGTCGATCACGCCGATGATATCCGAGATTTTCCGGGACGATTCCTCGATCCGCGCCATGGCTTCGACCGCCTTGGCAACGACTTCACCGCCACGACCTGCTACTTCGCGGGTGGAAGAGGCGCGCTGATTGGCCTGCTGCGCGTTCTCCGCGTTCTTCTTCACGGTCGAGGAAATTTCCTCCATCGAGGCCGAGGTTTCCTCAAGGCTCGCCGCCTGCTCTTCCGTGCGCTGCGAGAGATCGGTGGTGCTGGTCGCGATTTCCGCGGAAGCATTGGTCACTTCGCGTGCCGCGGACATAATGTCGGTGATGGTGGCGCCGATGCGCTCGGCCATCGTGTTCGCATCCTTCTTCAGCGTGCCGAGCGCGCCTTGATATTCGTTGTCGATGCGCTGCGTCAGATCGCCTTCCGCGAGCGCGCCCAGCATCCGGATCAGGTCGTCGAGCGCGGTGGCGACGATGCCGCAAAGGGAGTTCACCGCCTCGCCGGTCTTGGAGAGCGAACTCGTTTTCCCCTCCAAGGAAATACGGCGAGTTAAATCGCCCGCGACCGCGGCTTCGACAAGCTCGCGGATACCGGCCTCGATTTCCTTGTCGCCGGTAATGTCGGTCGCATATTTCACGACCTTGAACGGCTTTCCGTTCATGTCGAGGATCGGGTTATAGCTCGCCTGAATCCAGACTTCCCGGCCGCCTTTGCCGACGCGGAGATACTGGCCGGAATCATATTCGCCCCGCCCGAGCTTTTCCCAGAAGGCGCGATAGGCCACGGATTCGCGATAGCCGGCATCGACGAACATGCTGTGATGCTGACCCTGGATTTC
>CAUJKG010000169.1 GCA_963205465.1 Pseudomonadota bacterium
GAAATGCCGGACCCGATCGGCTCCGAGTTCGGCATGGTCTCCGACGAAGTGACCTATGGCGCTGATCTCGAAAGCGCGATGCGGAGCCTCTATTTCCGGGTAGGGCAGGACGATCTTCCGCTCTTCGTCACTGCGGTCACGATCCAGGGCTCGACCGGCGGCAATTTGAGCGAAATTCTCCAGAACCTTTCTGCGATCATCAGGTTGCGCTTCAAGATGCGCCGCAAGGTCAAGGCGCTTGCCGCCGAAGGCAAATATTCCGCGATCATCCTCTCCGGTCTGCCGATCGCGATGTTCGCGATCCTGCAGACCATGACGCCGAATTTCTACGGTGCGGTGTGGCACATCGATTTCACCAAAGTCGTGCTGGCCTGTGCCGGAGCCTGGATGCTGACCGGCAACTACATCATGTATCGCCTCGTGAATTTCCGGATCTGATGCGATGGATGGATTGTTTGCGTCACTTGCTTCGATCTTCGGCGGCAACCCCGCGACCATGCTGAGCGCGCTGATCTTTCTTGCCGCCGCCGCGTTCTCGCTCGGCATCATGTCGGTGATCAGAAATCGCGCCGAGCTCAAGCGCCGCGCGACCGCGATCAATATCGAAATTCCCGGCCGGGTGAATGATGCATCGGACAAACGCTCGCTTCGTTTTGCCAGCATAAGCGCTGCACGCAAGCTGATCGACTATACCAGCAAGCATTACGCCGCCGAGGATGGTGCCTCGCTGAAAGTGCTGCGCCGGAAATTGATCGAAGCCGGCATTCTCGATCCGAAAGGCCCGGCTTATTTCTTCATTGCCCGCACCGCGCTCGCGGTCGTGCTCGCCGTCGCCGCCATGCCGGTGGTGCCGCGGGTCCTGTCCAACCTCACGCCGAGCTGGTTCTGGATGTGCGTGCTGGCCGCCGGCATGATGGGCTATATGGCGCCGAGCCTTTATCTCGACCGCCGCATCAAGGGCCGGCAGCAGGAGCACCGTGCCGGCTTCCCTGATTTCATGGACCTGCTGGTCGTTTGTGCCGATGCGGGGCTTTCGATGGAGGCGTCGCTCGATCGCGTCGGGCGCGAGTTGTCGGACTCTTATCCGTCGCTGAGCGCGAACATTCATATGGCGACGCTCGAAATTCGCGCGGGCCGCACGTTAAGCGAGGCGCTGGAGCATCTCGGCGATCGGCTGGGGCTCGACGAGGCGCGCGCCTTCGCCACGCTTTTGCAGCAGTCGGCTGAACTCGGCTCCAGCTTGACCGATGCGCTACGCGTTTATTCCGATGACATGCGCCACAAGCGGCTTTCGAGCGCGGAAGAGAAAGCCTACAGCCTGCCGGCCAAGCTCTCGGTGCCGCTCGTGTTGTGCATCTTCCCGGTGCTGGTCATCGTCACCATGCTGCCTGCCTATATCCGCGTGAAATTCGGGCCATTCTGATGAAAAGAACCGGGCAAGGCTTTGTTTACCGTCCGCTCATACGCTGGTTCCGGAAGGGTTTGTCCGGAATAGGCTTGTTGCGAGCCATCCGCCATGAAGCGCCGTTGGCTTCGTTATCCCTTGGGTAGTATGCCGATGCGTTTTGTGACCGCCCGTTCGATCCTTCTTGTCACCTCTGTCGCTTTCGCGCTGGCGGGCTGCCAGACCGATGGCTCTTTCAATCTGTTCTCGCAGAAGGAAGAGCCCGCTCCGGCAAGTCAGACCGCAGCCTTCGATCAGCCGCCGCCTCCCGCCGCGGAGGAGGAGACGCCGGTCCACTATACGCCTGCCAACAATACCCCGAGCGGCGAGGTCTTGACCGGCAACAATGCCGCCGACGACATCAAGCTCGGCAAGAAACATTATCGCGAACAGAATTTCGGTCTGGCTGAACGGCATTTCCGCCGCGCGGTCGAGGCCGCTCCGAACAATGCCGAAGCCTGGATGGGACTAGCCGCCGCTTACGACCGGCTGCGCCGCTTCGATCTCGCCGACCGCGCCTACAATCAGGCGCTGAAAATCGCAGGCCCGACGCCGGAGCTTCTGAACAACCACGGTTATTCCTATATCCTGCGCGGCGACTACAAGAACGCGCGCCTGAAGCTTGCCGCCGCCAAGGTCAAGGCACCGAACAATCAGTACGTCCAGAACAATATCGATCTCCTGGAAGATTCGATCCGCAACGCGCGGTAATTTCCGGCGTTCGCGCTATCCAGCGGGCTTTCAGCACCGGCTGGGCGGCTATCCTTGCAGCGCGAGGGCTGCAACCGCAGCCGGTAACAAACTGTTTCAGATTTCTTTCCTGACGTCGTGCGTACCCGCAACTTCGGCTTTTTCCGGAACCTACTGGGAAGCGCCGCGTTCCCTAGATTGGGCAGAGGGCTATGAACCGTGAGGATTCTATTCATGCGTAAATCGCTTATCGCGCTTACGGCTGCGGCTGCATTGACGGCAACCGCGGCCTCGCCGGTGCTCGCCAATCCGCGGCACTATCATCATCAGCACGAACACGGCTGGGTCGCTCCTGCCGCAGGCGTTGCCGCCGGTACCGTCTTCGGTGTTGGCCTGCACGAAGGCTGGTGGGGCACCACGTTCGGCTTCAAGGGTGCGAGCGTGGGCGGCTCCATTGCTGGTGGCATGATCGTCGGCGTCGCCACAGTCGCGATGATCCACGCCGCCACCACCCCGTGCACGGGCTTCCATGCTCTTTTCGGCGGTTCGGGTTGTGTCAATGGCCAGTATGTAGGCCGTTAACGCTAACGCTAACGCTAACGCTGACGTTGCGTCAGTCTCAGGGCCTCGCGGGTTTTGCCGCGAGGCCCTTTTCTTTGCTGAACACTCGATAAACGAAATGGGAATGAAGCCTGCCGCTAAGGTTACTTGCAGGGTGGTACTTCCGTTCAAACAAATGTGACGTCTATAAGAGCGTTTCGATTTGCCTTTCGCGCAAGATTCAGGTTTCTCGCGCGCACGACAAATGAAACCCCACTGGAGAGTCCTCCGGTGGCCGTCAATCCGGAGCCTGCTCGCTGCGAGCGGGCATCCTTTAAGGAGTGCATAATGCGCAAGATGTTCTTTGGACTGCTGGCTGTTCTGGCGGTCGCGTTCACGATCGCTTCGCCGGCAAATGCAGGCCACAAGCATCGCTATGTTTCCAAGCCCGTCGCTGTCGGCGTCGTCGCCGGTACCGTGTTTGGCGTTGGCCTGCATGAAGGCTGGTGGGGAACCACGTTCGGCTTCAAAGGCGCGAGCGTGGGCGGCTCCATTGCCGGCGGCATGATCGTCGGCGTCGCTACGGTCGCGATGATCCATGCCGCGACCACCCCGTGCACCGGCTTCCACGCGCTGTTCGGCGGCAAGGGCTGCAAGAACGGCAAGTATGTCGGCAAGCACCACCACGCGCGCCTGTTCTGGTAAGACCGGAACGGTTCATGGCTAAAAAGCCCCGCAGCGATGCGGGGCTTTTTTCTTGCCCGGCGCGAGCCTTCCAGTGGGCGCATCGCGATTGAAATTAACGATCGATGCGCTAGGCTTCCTCTGGCAAAAGAGGTAACGCCTTGATCGATAAGCTGGAATATTTGATGGCGCTGGCGCGCGAGCGCCACTTCGGCCGTGCGGCGGAAGCCTGCGGCGTTACCCAGCCGACGCTTTCGGCCGGCATCAAACAGCTCGAAGCGCAGCTCAACGTTCTCCTCGTGCAGCGAGGTTCGCGTTTCATCGGCTTCACGCCGGAAGGCGAGCGTACGCTCGACTGGGCGCGGCGTATTCTCGCCGACAGCCGCACGCTGCATGACGAAATGCGTGCGCTGAAATCCGGTCTCGCCGGACAGCTTCGCATTGCCGCGATCCCGACGGCACTTGCCATGGTTGCGGAATTGACGACGCCTTATCGTGCGCGTCATCCGGAAGTGCGCTTCACCATTCAGTCGATGACCTCGATTCAGATTCTGACGGCGCTTGAAAATCTGGAGATCGATGCCGGCATCACCTATCTCGACAACGAGCCGCTTGGCCGCGTCACCATGATCCCGCTGTATCGCGAGCGCTATTGCCTGCTGACTTCCTCGAACGCCGCACTCGGCAACCGCGACAGCGTCACCTGGGCGGAAGTCGCGCAGGTGCCGCTTTGTCTCCTGACGCCAGACATGCAGAACCGCCGTATCATCGAAGGCATGCTGCGTTCCGCCGGCGGCGAACCACGGCCCATGCTGGAATCCAATTCCATGATCGTGCTGTTCGCGCATGTCCGGACCGGGCAGTGGGCGAGCGTCATGCCGGAGAAACTTGCCGAGACGCTCGGCCTCACGGAGAAAATCAGGGCCATTCCGATCGTACAGCCTGAAGCGGTGTACACGGTCGGTCTTGTGGTGCCGCCGCGCGAGCCGATGACGCCGCTTGCTGCGGCACTCGTCGCCGAAGCCAAGCGGATCGGCTCCGATCTCGGCATGGAAATCCGTATGCATAAGGAAAGCGGAGCATAAAAGGCGATCCGCGCGCGTCGCGAACCTTGGGCATCGGGAGCAGAAGAGGTGGATCATGGCTTGCCTTCCAACCCGCCGAAGCGTTCTGCAAGGGATCGCCGCCTGCGGCCTGCTGGCACTCGCGCCCGCGCAGGCGCGCACGCAATCGCTGAACATCTTCTTCGATTTTGAAAGCGCCGAATTGTCGGGTGCCGCCATGGAGCTCGCCGATGCGATAGCGGGCGAAATCATGCCGGGCGGCCGTGTCTTGCTGATCGGACACGCGGATACGGCCGAGGCGCAGCCCGAACGCATTTCCTACACGCGTGGCAATGCCGTGCTGACGCATTTTTTGCGCAAGCAGGTGCTGAGCAAGGTACGCTTCGACGTCGTGACCGGCGGTACGTCGTCGCCGCTCGTGCGCACGGGGCCGAATACCAGAGAGGCGCGGAACCGCCGCGTCGAGATTGTGCTCGGATAAAAAAGAAGCCGCCCGAAACGGGGCGGCTTCAAGGTTGAAGGGGACGGGATGTCCCTTCGTCGTCGTCTCTAGAACAGCCCGACGATCCGGCCGTCCGCATTCACGTCGATCGAGTCGGCCGACGGCACCTTCGGCAGGCCCGGCATGGTCATGATCTCACCGCAGATCGCGACCACGAATTCCGCACCGGCCGACAGACGCACTTCACGCACCGGAATGTTGAAGCCGGTGGGCGCGCCTTTCGCGTCGGGATTGGTCGAGAACGAATATTGCGTCTTGGCGATGCAGACCGGCAGGTTGCCGAAGCCCATTTCTTCCCAGGTCTTCAACTGATCCTTCACCGACTTGTCGGCGGTCGCATCGTCCGCGCGATAGAGTTCTTTCGCAATCGTGCGGATCTTTTCGAACAGCGGCATGTCGTCGGCGTAAAGCAGCTTCAGGTTCGCTTTGCCCTCGTCGCAGATCTTCACCACGGCCTTGGCGACATCGGCAGCACCTTCGCCGCCCATGGCCCAATGGTCGGCCATCAAGGCCTCGACGCCGAGCGCCGCGCACTTTTCCTTGACCAGCTTGATTTCGGCGTCGGTATCGGCCGAGAAGCGGTTGATCGAGACGACCGCGGGAAGGCCGAACTTCTTCACGTTCTCGATGTGGCGTTGCAGGTTGGCCATGCCGGCTTCGAGCGCCTTCAGGTCTTCTTTCTTCAGGTCTTCCTTCTTGACGCCGCCGTGCATTTTCAGCGCGCGGATGGTTGCGACGATCACGACGCAATCGGGCTTGATCCCGGCCTTTCTGCATTTGATGTCGATGAACTTCTCCGCACCGAGATCGGCGCCAAAGCCCGCTTCCGTCACCACGTAATCGGCGACCTTGAGCGCGGTCGTGGTCGCGACCACCGAGTTGCAGCCATGTGCGATATTGGCGAACGGTCCGCCGTGAATGAAGGCCGGTGTGCCTTCCAGCGTCTGCACGAGGTTCGGCGCGATCGCTTCTTTCAAGAGCGCGGTCATCGCACCGTGCGCCTTGAGATCTTTCGCGCGCACCGGCTTCCGCTCGCGCGTATAGCCGATGATGATGTTGCCGAGGCGTTCTTTCAGATCGTCGAGGTCTTTGGCGAGGCAGAAGATCGCCATGACTTCGGAAGCCACCGTGATGTCGAAGCCGGCTTCGCGCGGATAGCCGTTGGCAACGCCGCCGAGCGAGCAGACGATCTCGCGCAGCGCGCGGTCGTTCATGTCCATCACGCGGCGCCAGGCGACACGGCGCGAGTCGATGCCAAGCGCGTTACCCCAATAGATGTGGTTGTCGATCAGCGCCGAGAGCAGATTGTGCGCCGAGGTGATGGCGTGGAAGTCGCCGGTGAAGTGGAGGTTGATATCCTCCATCGGGATCACTTGCGCATAGCCGCCGCCTGCCGCGCCGCCTTTCATGCCGAAAGAGGGCCCGAGCGATGGCTCACGCAGCGCGCACATTGCCTTCTTGCCGATATAGTTGAGCGCGTCGGTAAGGCCGACGGTGGTGGTGGTCTTGCCTTCGCCGGCAGGCGTCGGAGAAATCGCGGTGACGAGGATGAGCTTGCCATCCTTCTTGTTCTTCACCGACTTGATGTAGTCCATCGATATCTTGGCCTTGTAGTGGCCATAGGGCTCGAGGTTTTCCGCTTCGATGCCGAGTTTGTTTTTTGCGATTTCGAGAATCGGCGTTTTCTTCGCGGATTGGGAGATTTCGATATCCGATTTCGGATTTTGATGTTGGGAAGCGGGCATAAGATTGATCCGTGGTAGGGATGTGTGTTGTGAAAGCCGTTAGGAGAAGCGTGCGCCTTTTTCGATTTTTGCAGCGGTCGCCCATTCGCCGGCATTGACCTTCGGTCCGTCGGCCTGCACGCGGGTGAGCTTGAAGCGGCCGTCGGCACAGACGACGGTGATGCCGTCGCTCTCCACCAGCACGACTTCGCCGAGTTTGCCGGCGATGCCTTTCGGATCGCGCGCAGGCAACGGGGTCGCATCAAAGATCTTGAGCTTGGTGCCGTTGATCGTGGCCCAGGCGCCGGGCGCGGGATTGCAGCCGCGGATCAGACGGTCGATCTGCTCCCAGGGCTTGCCGAAATCGATATGGGCATTGTCGGCGCGGCAAAGACCTTCATAGGTGGCCTTGGATTCGTCTTGCTTGATGCGCGGCGCCTTGCCGGCTTTGACGAGATCGACCGACTCCAGCATGGCGTCGACGCCCATCGGAAACAGGCGGTCGAAGTAGACGGTGCCGAGCGTATCCTTGTCGGAGATCGGCGTGGTCTTCTGCAAGAGCACGTCGCCGGTATCGAGCCCGTTGTCGGGCCAGAAGATCGAAAGGCCGGTTTCCTTTTCGCCCTTGATGATCGGCCAGTTGATCGCCGAAGCACCGCGATAGGCGGGCAGGAGCGAGGGGTGATACTGGATCGAGCCGTGGGTCGGAATGTTGAGAAACTCTTCCGGCACGAACAGCGTCACGAAGGCCATGACCTGCAGGTCGGGCTTGAGCGACTTGAACTGCTCCCACACTTCCGGCTTCTTGTAGGAATCCGGCTGATAGACCGGAAGGTTGGCAGCGAGCGCCGCTTCCTTCAGCGGATCGGCTTTCTGCCCTTCTTTTTCCGGCGCGACATAGACGCCGATCACATTGTCTCCGCGCTTGAGCAACGCTTCGAGAACGGCTTTGCCGAAGGCCTGCTGGCCATGCACGACGATACGCATCGTCCGAAATCTCCCTCGAATTTTCTGATGAAAAACCCCGCCCCGTTTCCAGGGGCGGGGTGATTTCTCTTAGGCCGCTTTCTCTTTCTTCTCCGGCGCAGTAACCGCGCCCGACACCTTGATCTCGGCGATTTCCTTGGCGGAATAGCCGAGCGCTTCTTTCAGGATTTCGTCGGTGTGTTCGCCGAGGAGCGGCGAGCGCTTTACCTTCGAAATCGAGTCGGAGAGCTTGATCGGATTGCCGACCGAAAGGTATTTGCCGCGCTTGGGATGATCGACCTCGACGATCGTGCCGGTATTGCGCAGCGACTGGTCTTCCGCGAGTTCCTTCATCGACAGGATCGGGCCGCACGGAATGTCGTATTTGTTGAGAATGTCCATGGCCTCGAACTTGGTCTTGCTCGAGGTCCACTCTTCGATGCGCGCGAAGATCGCGTTGAGCTTCGGCAGACGCGCCTTCGGCGTCGAGAACTCCGGATCGGTCTTCCAGGTCGGCTCGCCGATCACGTCGCAGATCGCTTCCCATACCGGCGCCTGGGTAATGAAATAGATGTAGGCGTTGGGATCGTTCTCCCAGCCCTTGCACTTGAGAATCCGGCCCGGTTGGCCGCCGCCGGAGTCGTTGCCCGCGCGCGGCGTCGCATCGCCGAACGGGATGCCTTCGCCATATTGCGAATATTCGGTGAGCGGTCCGGCCTTGAGGCGTTGCTGATCCCGGAGCTTCACGCGGCAGAGATTGAGCACGCCGTCCTGCATGGCGACCGATACCTTCTGGCCGCGGCCGGTGCGGCTGCGCTGGTAGAGCGCGGTCACGATACCGAGCGCGAGGTGAAGGCCGGTGCCGGAGTCGCCGATCTGTGCGCCGGTGACGAGCGGAATGCCGTCACGGAAGCCGGTGGTCGAAGCGGAACCGCCGGTGCACTGCGCGACGTTCTCATAGACCTTGCAGTCTTCGTAGGGGCCAGGACCGAAGCCCTTGATCGAGGCGACGATGATGCGCGGATTGAGCTTGTGGATGTGTTCCCAGGTGAAGCCCATGCGATCGAGCGCGCCCGGTGCGAAGTTCTCGACCATGACGTCGCAATGCTTGATCAGGCGCTCGATGATTTCCTTGCCCTTCTTGTTCTTGGAATCGACCGTGATCGAGCGCTTGTTGTGGTTGAGCATCGTGAAATAGAGCGAATCCGCGCCCTTCACGTCCACGAGCTGGCCGCGGGTGATATCACCGACGCCGGGGCGCTCGATCTTGATCACGTCGGCGCCGAACCAGGCCAGCAATTGCGTGCAGGTCGGGCCCGATTGCACATGCGTGAAGTCGAGAATGCGTACGCCGTCGAGCGCAAGACCGGCCTGGCCGAAGGGCTTCTTGGACGGCGAGGGCATGCCGTTCGCCTTCTTTGCCGGTTTCTTCGCGGCCTTGCGTGCGGCGGGCTTCTTCGCCGTTTTCGCCTTCGCGGTTTTCGGAGCGGTTTTTTTCTTGGATTTCTTTGCCATGTCTGTTTCTCGCGAGATGAGAAGAATTATTTCTTCTTGAGAGCGCTTTGCGGATTGAGGTTGCCGATGCGGCCGGACTCCGAGCCCGCTGCCGGATCGATGACCGCGTTGATGAGCGTCGGCTTGCCGCTATCGAGTGCGGCATTGATCGCCTGCCGGAGATCGTCGGGCGAAGTTGCGTTCACGCCGACGCCGCCGAAGGCTTCCATCATCTTGTCGTAGCGCGCGCCCTTCACGAACAGGGTCGTGGCCGGATCGTCGCCCGCCGGGTTCACGTCGGTGCCGCGATAGATGCCGTCGTTATTGAAGATGACGATGCAAACGGGAAGCTTGTAGCGGGCGATGGTCTCGACCTCCATGCCCGAGAAGCCGAAGGCCGAGTCGCCTTCGACCGCGAGCACCTTGCAGCCGGTTTCGATCGCGGCCGCGAACGAATAGCCCATGCCGATCCCCATGAGGCCCCAGGTGCCGACGTCGATGCGCTTGCGCGGCTGGAAGATGTCGACGATGCCGCGCGCGAGATCGAGCGTGTTCGCGCCTTCGTTGACGAACATCGTGTCCGGGCGTTCCTTGATGATCTGCTTAACGACGCCGAGTGCACCGTGGTAATCCATCGGCACGTTGTTGTTCATCAGCTTCGGCGCCATCTTGGCGACGTTCTCGTCGCGCTTCTTGGCGACGGTTGCGGCCCAGTCGGCCGGTGCCTTGGGGAAATCATTGCCCATCGCCGAGAGGAGGGCATTGACGCACGAACCCATGTCGCCGACGACCGGAGCCACGATCTCGACGTTACTGTCCATCTCGCGCGGCTCGATATCGAGCTGGATGAACTTCTTTGGCGCGTCACCCCAGTTCTTGCCCTTGCCGTGCGAGAGCAGCCAGTTGAGGCGGGCCCCCATCATGACGACGACGTCGGAATCTTTCAGCACGAGCGAACGGGCTGCACCCGCGCATTGCGGATGGGTGTCGGGCAGAAGGCCTTTCGCCATAGACATCGGCAAGAACGGAATGCCGGTCTTCTCGACGAAGGTTTTGATCGCTTCGTCGGCCTGCGCGTAAGCCGCGCCCTTGCCGAGAATGATGAGCGGCTTCTTTGCGCTCTTCAGTACGTCGAGCGCGCGCTTCACCGCGTCGGGACCCGGGATCTGGGCGGGGGCGGCGTCGATGACCTTCACCAGCGACTTCCTGCCGGCTTCTGCGCCCATGACCTGACCGAACAGCTTGGCCGGCAGATCTAGATAAACGCCGCCGGGACGGCCCGACACTGCCGAACGGATCGCGCGCGCCAGGCCGATGCCGATGTCCTGCGCGTGCAGGATGCGATAGGCGGCCTTGCACATGGTCTTGGCGACCGCGAGCTGGTCCATTTCTTCATAGTCGCCCTGCTGCAGGTCGACGATTTCGCGTTCCGACGAGCCGGAGATCAGGATCATCGGGAAGCAGTTCGTGGTGGCATGTGCGAGCGCGGTCAGACCGTTCAGGAAGCCCGGCGCGGAAACGGTGAGGCAGATGCCCGGCTCTTTCGTCAGCCAGCCGGCAATGGAGGCGGCGTAGCCCGCGCTCTGCTCGTGGCGGAAGGAAAGCACGCGAATGCCTGCGGCCTGCGCCATGCGTCCGAAATCCGTGATCGGAATTCCCGGTACGCCATAGATGTTCTTGACGCCGTTCAGTTTCAGCGCGTCGATGAGCAGGTTGAAACCGTCGGTCAGTTCTTCTTCCGCTCCGGCTGCTTTCAGGGCCGCTTCTGCCATAATCCTCCCTCCGGGAAATTCGCTGTTTGCTAGTCGAGATAGTCGGCGTTCTTGGCGACGTGATCGGCCAGGCCGAGCGCGTGCTGGCGAACGAGTGTTTCTGCGCGATTGGTGTCGCGCGCTTCGATCGCCTCGATGATGTTCAGATGATCGTGGATCGAGCGGTCGGCGCGGTTCTTCTCCGCGATGGTCTTGCGGCGGATCATCCGCATATGCGTGAAGAGGTTTTCCGCGAGCCGGATGAGCGTCGCGTTCTTGCTCATCGCGATGATGCTCTGGTGAAACTGGATGTTCACTTCGGAATATTCGTCGAGCCTGACGTGCAGCTTGCCGTTCTCGAATTTTGCGAACATTTCGCGCAAGTGCGAGATTTCCTCGTCGGAAGCATTCTCGGTGATGAGCCGCGCGGCCATGCTTTCCAGCGCCGCCCAGGCTTCGATCAGTTCGACGACTTCGCGCTTGGTCTTGCGCACGATGTAGATGCCGCGCCGGGGAACCGAGCGCACGAAACCTTCGCGCTCGAGCTGCGCCATGGCTTCGCGGACCGGCGTGCGGCTGATGCCGAACTGGAGCGCGAGCGCGCGCTCGTCGAGCCGGATTTCTCCGCGCCGCCCGTAAATGTCGAGCGAAAGCAGAACATCCTTCAGCGCGTTGTAGGCGCGGTCCTTAAAGGTGGCGGTGCCTTCAAGCGGCTCTGCGGTGATCCGCTCGGCCTCGTCTTGCGTGACAGCCGCACCGGTGATCGGCTTGCTCATGGTTCATAACCTTCATGCTAACTGCATGATACTCTTACTGTAATACATTATTATAGTAGTGGCGAGGACTTTTGAACCCTCGCCACTTTTTCTTCTTCTTCCGCCTCAAGCCGCTGTGGCGGCGTTCGTGCCGCGGATGCGGGCGATCCCTGCCGAAATCACCGACCAGAACAGGGCGATCAGGCCGAGCGTCATGATCGAACTGACCAGGCCGTTCGAGAAGAAGGTTCCGAGGCTGCCGTTCGAAGAGATCAGCGCCTGACGGAATGCCTCTTCCGCGCGGTCGCCGAGCACCATCGCCAGCACCAGCGGCGCGAGCGGGTAATTACATTTCTTCAGCACGTAACCGAGGATGCCGAAGACGAACATCATGATCACGTCGAAGAAGCTGTTGTTTACCGTGTAGGCGCCGACCGAGCAGAACATCAGAATGATCGGCGCGATGATGCCGAACGGGATGCGAAGGATCGCAGCGAGGAACGGCACACAGGTCAGCACGATGATGAGGCCGACGACGTTGCCGAGATACATGGAGGCGATCAGGCCCCACACGAATTCCTTGTTTTCGACGAACAGCATCGGGCCGGGCTGCAGGTTCCAGATCAGGAGACCGCCGAGCAGCACGGCGGCCGTGGGCGAACCGGGAACGCCGAGCGCGAGCATCGGCAGGAGTGCCGAGGTGCCAGCGGCGTGCGCCGCCGTTTCCGGCGCCACCACGCCTTCGATCTCGCCATTACCAAAGTTCTTGCCGTTCTTGGAAATGCGCTTGGCGATGCCGTAGCTCATGAAGGAAGCAGGCGTCGCACCCGCCGGCGTGATGCCCATCCAGCAACCGATGATGCAGGAGCGCAGCGACAGCCACCAGTATTTGGCGAGCTTCTTCCAGGTCTGCAGCACGATGCTCAGGTTCATCTTGGCTTCGCGGCCTTTGAAGCTCAGACCCTCTTCCATGGTGAGCAGGATTTCACCGATGCCGAAGAGGCCGATGACCGCGATCAGGAAGTCGAAGCCCGCGATCAGTTCGGTGGTGCCATAGGTAAGGCGGAGCTGGCCCGTGATCTGGTCGTTGCCGATCGTCGCGAGCGCGAAACCGATCATCATCGCGGCCAGCGTCTTGAACGGCGGCTCTTTGGACAGACCGACGAAACTCGCGAATGCGAGGAAGTACACCGCGAATTTTTCCGCGGCCCCGAATTGCAAGGCGAAGCCCGCGACCAAGGGCGCGATCAGCGTGATCAGGATGACCGCAAACAAGGCGCCGACGAACGAAGAGGTGAAAGCGGCGGTGAGTGCTTCACCGGCGCGGCCCTGTTGCGCCATCGGATAGCCGTCGAAGGTCGTCGCGACCGACCATGGCTCGCCCGGAATATTGAACAGAATTGAGGTGATCGCGCCGCCGAACAGCGCTCCCCAGTAGATGCAGGAGAGCAGGATGATCGCCGAGGTCGGCTGCATCGAGAAGGTCAGCGGCAACAGGATTGCAACGCCGTTCGCGCCACCGAGACCGGGCAGAATGCCGATGATGATGCCGAGCACGATGCCGATCACCATCAGGATTACGTTGAACGGAATGCTCATCGTGTAGCCGAAGATATTCATGTCGCGGAACGCAAGAACCGTTGCGAAGCCGTGAAACAGGTTGCCGATCTCTTCCATGACGAACTCTCAAATTCTTAAAGGCGTTGTTGTTCTGGCTGTTCGATCAATATCCGAGCATGCGCTCGAGCGGCCCCTTCGGCAGTGCGACGAGAAACCATTTCTCGAACACGATGAAGGTGAGGAGCGGCACGAGAATCGCGATTAATGCAGTGCGCAGGTAGCTGAAACTCGAGATGACCAGCATGAAGTAGGCGATCAGCGCCACCGAGGATACGTAGATCCCGAGGAACGCGATCATGATGATGTAAACAAGCGTCGGTATCGCGACCGACAGAACCTGCTTCAACTGGCCCCAATCCGCGAAAATCTTCTTGCTGCCGGTGGCGGTGAGCTCCTGGTAGAGCGTGACAGCGGAGGCGACCACGACCAGAAGGCCGACGTAGAACGGGAAGAAGCCGGCCTGCGGACCGTCGAAGCCCCAACCGATGCCTGCCTTGATCGCTCCGCCGATAATCGTGAGACCAAAGATCCCGATCAGTATCGCCAAGCCGATCTCTACATTGCGCTGGCTGGGTCCGCTGGCCGCAGTGTTCCTGTCGTCACTCATGACGTCATTCCCGTTTTCTTGAGATTGAGAAGAAAAAACGCCGGCGGAGGTTTATCCGCCGGCGCTGATTGGCTTACTTCTTCGCGAGGAAGCCTGCGTCTTTCATCAGGTTCAGATGGCGGTCGTGTTCTTTCGCGACCCAGTCGGCATATTCTTTGCCGGTCATGAAGGTCTGGTTGAACGCGCCGTTGTTCATCAGGTCCTTCCACTCGGGCGTCGCGCGCACCTTCTGGAACAGGTCGACATAGAACTTGACTTGATCCGGGGTGACACCGGCCGGCATGAAGAAGCCGCGGAGCATGAGATATTCGACGTCGAGGCCCTGCGATTTGCAGGTCGGGATCGAGCTCCAGGCGAGATCGCCCGCGACCTTGTCGTTATAGGCGAGCGGCTTGCCGTCGAAGACGCAGAGCGGACGGAGCTTGCCGCCGCGCCAGTGCGCGACCGCTTCGATCGGGTTGTTCACCGTTGCATCCGCATGATTGCCGACGAGCTGCACGGCGACTTCGCCGCCGCCGCGATAGGGGATGTAGGTGAACTTAACGCCCGCGGCCTTTTCGATCGCGACCGTAATGATCTGGTCTTCCTGGCGCGAGCCGGTGCCGGCCATCTTGAAGCCGCCCTTCTTGGCAGCGTCGAGGAATTCCTTGACGGTCTTGTAGGGCTTGTCGGCGTTGACCCAGAGCACGAACTCGTCGAGCGCGAGCATGGCGACCGGGGTGAGGTCTTTCCAGTTGAACGGAATGTCGGTTGCCAGCGGCGTGGTGAAGAGGTTCGACAGCGTAATGATGATCTTGTGCGGGTTTCCGTTCGAGTTCTTCACGTCGAGGAAACCTTCGCCGCCCGCGCCGCCGGCTTTGTTGATGACGACCAACGGCTGCTTCATCAGATTGTGCTTGGCGACGATGCCCTGGATCGCACGGGCCATCTGGTCGGCGCCGCCGCCAGTGCCTGCCGGCACGATGATTTCAACGGGGCGCTGCGGCTCCCATTGCGCATGAGCGGCCGTTCCACCGAGCGCAAACCCGAGCGCTGCGGCCGCGACAAACAACGAATTGCATTTCGGCTTAATCATCCCGTCCTCCCAAAAAGAAGTCCCACTCGATCTACCGTCGGGTTGGGTCGGGAAAGGCTAGTCCGAACTTCCACGGAGTCCAATAATTTGTGCATACATTATTCCACCGAAGTGGCTGAAATCGTTGATGCACTGCGCGAATCTCTATGCCGCACGTGCGAGTTCGCGTATCAATTTTAAAAAAACAATAGAGGCGCTCTATCGACGTTTGTTATTCGCGATTGAGTCGCAACAGCAATGAGCCCATTCGATTGGATTCTGAGATCGATCGGCGTGACAACAGAAAATCGAAAGCGAAGGTGCAAGCATGCTCTCAAAAGATCCGGTTATTCACATCGAAGCCGAACTCGAAGCCCCGCAGCTGTTCGGAAAGACCCCTTATGGCGAGCGCCGCGTCATCAACATCCTCGGCGGAACGGTTTCCGGGCCACGGCTGCGTGGAAAGATCTTACCGGGCGGCGCCGACTGGCAGATCATTCGTAGCGACGGCGTTGCCGATATTTTCGCGAAATACACGGTCGCGCTCGAAGGCGGCGGCTTCGTGCTCGTGACGAGCGCCGGCGTTCGCCATGGGCCCGCGGAGGTCCTTGCCAGGCTTTCGCGGGGCGAGCCGGTCGGCCGCGACGAGTATTATTTCCGGACCAGCGTACGTTTCGAAACCGCGGATCTCGAAGCCGATTGGCTCAACCGGGTCCTGATGGTGGCTGCCGGCGAGCGGGAGAAAATGAAAGTGAAGCTTGATCTCTACGAGGTTCTCTAACCTCAATGGTTATCAAGTCATTGAAATAATAGAAGAAAATATCCCGTTTACTTGTGCGGCAAGAAAGTTATACAATATAACAAAGTAGGCCAAAGGCTGCTGACAAGAGAGCCGGCAAGGGGAGCTGCATGACCGCCACATCCGCGCAAACACGGCTCGCACAGGGCTTACCTGCCGCTTTGACGGTGGCGTTCGACGGCGAGATCGCGGTCCTGAAGCTTGCGCGTCCCGAGAAGCGCAATGCGCTGAACAACGAGATCGTCCGCGGCCTCGAGAATTTCTTCATCGATTTGCCCGCCGAAGTGAAGGCCGTCGTGCTGCATGGCGAAGGCGAGCATTTCTCCGCCGGCCTCGATCTGTCCTCACTCACGGAGACCGATTTCACCGAAGGCTTTCATCATTCGCGCATGTGGCACTACGCCTTCGAGCGGATCGAGTTCGGGCGTGCGCCGGTCGTCTCCGTGTTGCATGGCGCGG
>CAUJKG010000170.1 GCA_963205465.1 Pseudomonadota bacterium
GAGCGAAACGAGGCCCGTATAACCGGTGAGGATCATGAGCCCGACGCCGGCAATCGCCAGAATGAAGACGTAGGTCAGCTCGCCGACCCAGAATTCTTCCAGCAGCAGCGGCGCGGCCAGGAGCGCAATCAACAACGCGCCATACCAGAATTTATCGACATTATCCCGGCCGAGATCGATGTCCTGCTCGTAGCGCGTCTTGAACTGGAAACGCATGGTTTACACCCGCTTCCGTCCGACTGCGCCGAACATGCCCTGCGGATAGAAGATCAGCACCGCCAGGATCACGGCATAGGCCGCGATGTCCTTGAAGCCTTCCTTCAGATAGATGCCGGAGAACTGCTCGATGACGCCGATGATGATGCCGCCGACGACCGCACCCGGGATCGAGCCGAAGCCGCCGAGCACGGCCGCTGCGAATGCTTTCAGCCCGATCAAGCCAATGTTCACGTCGATCAGCACGACCGGCGCCAGCAGAATGCCGGCCACCGCCGCAACGCCTGCGGAAATCGCCCAGATCAGCGAGAAAATCCGCTTCACCGGAATACCCATGTAATAGGCCGCAAGCTGATTCTGCGACACCGCCTGCATCGCAATGCCGACGCGGGTGAAGCGAAAGAACAGATAGAGCGCGAGACAAAGCAGCGCGGTGCCGACGATGATGGAAATGTTCACGTCGGCAATCACGATATTGCCGATCTTAACGACGCCGCCGGTAAACGGCGTCTCGAAGCCCCGGGTTTCCGTGCCCCAGATCATCGAAGCAGCCGAGCGGAACACGAAGCCGAGACCGATCGTGAGCATCACGATAGCAAATTGCGGCTGGCCAATCACGCGCCGCAATACAATGGCATCGAGCAGGTAACCGAAGATCGCCATGACCGCGATGGCGCCGGCAAAGGCGAGCCAGTAATTCAGGCCCGCGCCGGCAATCAGACTCAGCGCCACGAACGCGCCGAGCATCATCAGATCGCCCTGCGCGAAATTGACCATTTCGGTCGCTTTGTAGATCAGCACGAAACCAAGCGCGATCAGGCCGTAAATGCAGCCCGCCGCCGCGCCATTGATCAATTGCTGCGCGAAATCCGTCACGTATCCTCCCCTGCGCCCTGGCGATCTCCGCCGCCTTCGCGCCGCACCTGCCGGTTCTCCGGTCTTGTTGCGGATGCAGACGAGATACTCACTCCCGTCTTACGGGAAAAAGGCTACCGCGCGCAAAAAGATTTAGTCAAGCGCTTGCTTGAATTTCACCCTCCGACCTGCCCCTGGCGAAAAGACCGTCCTGAAACCTGGATTTGACGGAGGCAAACACGATCGCTGGCAAAGAAGCGAAATACGGCTGAAGGAGCTCTTGAAAAACAGCGGCCGGTGAATGCGCCGGCGGCGCAGGCAGTGATAATTATGGAGAGGAAAAATCGATAAGCATAAAAAAAATACGATCCCGCACAGGGCTGCGCGGGATCGTAGTGAGATAGCGTCTTCTTTATCGCTGGCAATTCCAATCAATTGCCGATGGGGCCGGCGAATTCCAACTTGCCGTTGCGGCGCGCCGTATTCTTACTTCCCTTTGAAATTCGGCGCGCGCTTCGCATGGAATGCTTCCACGCCTTCGGCGAAGTCATCCGACTGACGGAGCCTGCTATAGCAATGCCCTTCCAACTCGATACCGATCGTTAAATTGGCATCCTCGGAGTCGTTCAGAAGCTTCTTTGCGGTACGCTGGGCAAGCGGCGAGAATTCGCGCAATTCCTTCACCAACGCATCGGTTGCCGCTTCGAGCTTATCGTCCGGCACGCAGTCGGTAATGAAGCCCCAGTCCAAAGCCTGCTTCGCCTTGATTCGGCGCGAGCGCATGACGACGTCTTTGGTGCGCGTAATTCCGATCATGTGCTGGAGGCGCGCGGAGCCACCGGAACCCGGAATTTGCCCGAGCTTCTGCTCCGGCAGCGCATATTGTGCGGTTTCAGAGGCAATGCGGAAGTCGCACGCCAGCGAAATCTCGAAGCCAACGCCGAAACAATAGCCGCGGGCCGCGGCAATCACCGGTTTCGAGCAGCGCGCCGGCGCCGCGATGTTCCACGCAAGCTTCGATACATGCTCTGGCGAGGCTTCCATGAAGCCTTTGATGTTGCCGCCGCTCGAGAAATTTTCGCCGATGCCGCGCAACACGATCACGCGGACATCCTGGTCTTCGTCGAGATATTCGAACACGAGACGCAGTTGATCGCGCTGCGGCATCGATACGATATTGAACGGAGGCCGATCGAGAATGATGTCGGCACGCTCCTGCGCGGGATCGACTTCGACACGGAAGCCGTCGAGCGTCGCAAGACGCGGATCGTCGAATTTTTTCGGTTTCATTCGGCAGTTTCCTTGGTTTTCAGTTCTTCGGTATATTCGCCCGCAACCAGTTTGCGACGAAGAAGTTTTCCGACCGGCGACTTCGGCACTTCAGTCACAAAGACATAGCGCCGCGGGCGTTTGAAATTTGCAAGCCCGGACGTCTTGCAGAACTCGTCAAGCTCGGCTTCCTTCACGGGACTGCGGCGGCTGATGAACGCAGCGACGATCTTGCCCCAGCGCTCGTCCGGCAAGCCGACGACGGCAACCTCCGAGACGGCGGGATGCAGGGAAAGGCAGCTCTCGATCTCGACCGGAGAAACGTTCTCGCCTCCGGTTATGATCATGTCGTCGACGCGGCCGCTCACGAAGAGATCCCCGTCATCGTCGAAATAGCCGGTATCGCCGGTGAAGTACCAACCGTCACGCAGCGACTTCGCATCCGCTTCCGGGCGGTGCCAGTAGCCCTCGAAACTCTCGTCGCCCGCAAGCAACGCGATGATCTCCCCCTCCTCGCCCGTTGCGGCGACTTCATCGGGGGATTTTGCGCCGAGCTTCGCCACCCGCACCATCTGGTTGATGCCGGCACGACCTGCGGAACCGGGCTTCGACGCCGCGGCCTGATCGATGGTGAAGGTATAGATTTCCGACGAGCCGTAATGGTTCACGAACAGATCGGGGGCGAACGCCTCTTCCAGTTCCTTCAGCAGTCCGTCCGTCATCGGCGCGCCGGCAAAGCCAAGCTTGCGAACCGAACGGACGTTCGCCTTCGGGAAATGCGGATTGTGCACGACGTCATGATAGAGCGTCGGCACCAGATAAAGATTGGTGATCTTCTCCGCCTCGATCAATTCAAGCGCGCGCTTTGCATCGAACCGCGGCAGGCAAACGAACAAGCCGTTGATCAGCGACATCGCCAGCAGCGAACGCACACCCATGGTGTGATAGAGCGGCATCACGCCGAGCGTCCGCTCGCCGAGGCCGTATAGATTCTGCGCCACATGCGCGAGTGCAGCGGCGCGCTCGGCCTGTTGACGGCGCGGCACGCCTTTCGGCTTGGCCGTAGTACCGGACGTATAGAGCATCACCGTCCACTCATCGGCGCCCGCACGCGGCTTGGCGTCCGGCGCCGCACCTTCGATCAAAGCAGCGAAGGCTACGTCCTTCGATTGCGGAATATCGACTGCGATACGAACACCGCGCTTCGCCTGCTCGGACTGCGCCACGGCGTCCGCGCTGACCTGTTCGTAAACGATGCCCTTCGCTTCGGCGTTCTCGATGAAGAAATCGATTTCGTCGAATTTCGCACGCCAGTTGACCGGCGTGATGATGATGCCGGCAAACTGGCAGGCCCAGTGAATTGTCGCGGCTTCCCAGCGG
>CAUJKG010000171.1 GCA_963205465.1 Pseudomonadota bacterium
TGATGAAAGTCTTCTGTCCGTTGATGACGTATTGATTGCCGTCGAGCTTGGCCGTGGTTTTCACGCTTTGCAGGTCGGAGCCGGTGCCAGGCTCGGTCATGGCGATCGCCGCCACCAGTTCGCCGGAAGCGAGCTTCGGCAGCCATTTCTTCTTCTGCTCCTCCGAGCCGTAATGCAGGAGATAGGGCGCGACGATGCCGCTATGCACTGCATTGCCCCAGCCGGTGACGCCGGCGCGGATCATTTCCTCGATCAGGATTTTCTCGTGCGCGAAGCTGCCGCCCGCACCGCCATAAGCCTCCGGGATCATCGCGCAGAGCAGCCCCGCCGCACCCGCCTTGTTCCAGATCTCGCGATCGACGATGCCTTCGCGCTCCCAGCGCTCGACATGCGGCATGCACTCGCGCTCGAAAAAGCGCCGCGCGCTGTCGCGGAAAATTTTAAGGTCTTCGGATTCTTGCATGGCGTCGCTCCCGGCTAGTGCGGTGGTTCGCAAGTCCGCGCAAAATTTTGGCAAGTTCCGTTGCGGACGTGCGAACCTAAACCGCACTAGAATTATATTTAACTAGTGTCCTTTTGAATCCGACGTTCGCTGGCTATCTCGCGGCCAACTCTGGCTAACTTCGGATTCAAGACACTAGCATTCTGCCCGATCAGGCCGCCCCCAGCCAATACTTCGGATCGTGCGCGCGAGAAGCCCGCGTTTCCGTAAGGGCATCGCAGAGCGAGGCGAGGCTCGAAAGATCGTGCACGGGGCGCAGTTCATCCACATGCGGAAGTATCGCGCGGATTCCCGCCGCCTTCGCCTCGAAGCCTTCGAACCGCAACAGCGGGTTCAGCCAGATCAGACGGCGCGAGGAGCGATGCAGCCGGTCGATCTCGCGTTTCAGTTCGCCGCCGCCATCGCGCTCCAGACCATCGGTGACGAGAAGCACGGTCGCTCCCTGCCCGAGCACGCGGCGCGACCAGCGCTTGTTGAACTCCTCCAGCGCCGAGGCGATGCGCGTGCCACCCGACCAGTCCGAAACGCCAGCCGAGCAGAGCGCCAGCGCATCGTCCGGGTCTTTGGTTTTCAGCGCGCGCGTGACGTTCGTGAGCCTAGTCCCGAACAGAAACGTCGAGACGTTGCGCCGCTTCATCGTCAGCATGTGGAAGAATTGCAGCAGCGGCCGCGAATAGTCGCTCATCGAACCCGAAATATCGACCAGCGCCACGATGGGCGGCTTCTTCTCGCGCGGCGCCTTGAAACGCAGTTCGATCAGTTCGCCGCCGGAGCGAACGGACGCACGCAAGGTGCGGGCGAGATCGATCCGCCCGCGCGCTGACGCCTTGAAGCGCCGCGTCGTCACCGCATCGTCCGGAATCCGCATGGCCGAGATCAGCCGCCGCGCTTCCTCGACTTCGGAAACCGACATCTGCGCGAAATCCTTTCGGCGCAGAATTTCCGCATCCGAAATCGTGCCGCGCATGTCGAAGATGTTTTCTTGGCTCGCCGGCGGCGGCTTGGCGGCGCGCTTCTGCAAGCCGAGCGCCTCCTCGACGCGCCGCTGCGCCACGCGCGTCTTCACGCCTTCGGTGCGCGTGACCGGCAGCATCTCGGCGAGCACCCGCTCGACCTGCCCGCGCTGCCAGAAGCGATGGAACGCCTCGTAATAGATCGGGAAGTGCTCGTGCCGCTTGATCAGCACCGCATGCAGCGTCCAGAAAAAATCCTGCCGCGTGCCGACGCCTGCGAGCAGCACCGCCTCGAAGGCATCGATCACTGCACCGGGCCCAAGCGGAATGCCGGCGCGGCGCAGGAGCCGCGCAAACGCAATCAGCCGCTGAAACAGCATCCCCTGCGCGGGCGCGCTCATCCCGCCGCCTGCAGCGCGACCCGCGAGGCGGAGAGCACCGCATCGATCTTCTGCGCGTTGAAGCGCTCGACGTCGTCCTGATACTTCAGCACCACGCCGAGCGTGTCGCCGATCAGCGCCGGATCAAGCGCGGTCGCATCAAGCTCGACCAGCGCGGAAGCCCAGTCGAGCGTTTCGGCGGTGCCGGGCGACTTGAACAGATCCTCTTTCCGAAGCTGCTGCACGAAGGCGACCACTTCTTCGGTGAGCCGTTCGGACGCGCGCGGCACTTTGGTGCGCACGATCGCAAGCTCGCGCGCCAGCGCGGGGTAGTCGATCCAGTGATAAAGGCAACGGCGCTTCAGCGCGTCATGGATTTCGCGCGTGCGGTTCGAGGTCACGATCACGATCGGCGGCGTCTCGGCCTTGATCGTGCCGAACTCGGGGATCGTCACCTGAAAATCCGCGAGCACTTCGAGGAGAAAGGCCTCGAACGCTTCGTCGGCGCGGTCGAGTTCGTCGATGAGCAACACCGGCGCACCGGCCGGGTCCGGCGTCAGCGCTTCCAGAAGCGGGCGGCGGATCAGATAGCGTTCCGAGAACACGTCGCCACTCAGGGCTTCGCGGTTCGCGGTGCCTTCCGCTTCCGCGACGCGGATCGCGATCATCTGGGCCGCGTGATTCCACTCGTAAAGTGCCGCAGCGGAATCGAGCCCCTCGTAGCATTGCAGCCGCACCAGCTTGCGGCCGAGCGCACCCGCGAGCACTTTCGCAACTTCGGTTTTGCCGACTCCCGCCTCGCCTTCGAGAAACAGCGGCCGGCCCATGCGCAGCGAGAGAAACACCACAGTCGCCAGCGCCCGGTCGGCAACGTAGCTGCCGCCGGAGAGCAGCTTGATGGTTTCGTCGATGGATTGCGGGAGTGCGGACATACGCAAAACTAGCCTCATCCTGAGGAGCCCGCCACCATAGTTCGTGCGTAGCCGTTACAGGAACATGCCTCATCCTTCGAGACGCTCAGGTGCTGCGCACCCTCGCTCCTCAGGATGAGGCTTAACTATTCAAATCCTCATGGTGAGGAGCGCGGCAAAGCCGCGCGTCTCGAACCATGAGGCCCGTCAATCGCGACTATTACCCCGCCTTCGCCACCGCGCGCCGCGCGATCACGCCGGCAAGATGCGCACGATAGTCCGCGGTGCCGTGGAGGTCGGCGATGATGCCGCTCGCGGACACCTTCACGCCTTCGATGGCTTTCGGAGACCAGTCCTTGGCGAGCGCTGCTTCCATCTCTTTGACGCGAAACACGCCGCTCTCCCCCGCACCGGTGACGGCAACGCGGACGCCGTCTTTCGTCTTGGCGACGAAGACGCCGACCAGCGCGAAGCGCGACGCCGGGTTGCGGAATTTCTCGTAGCCCGCCTTTTCCGGCACCGGGAAGCTGACCCGCTCGATGATCTCGTCGGCGGCAAGCGCGGTCTCGAACAGCCCCTTGAAGAAGTCGTCCGCCGCGATCTTGCGCTTGTTGGTGTGGACCGTGCCGTTCAGCGCGAGCACCGCCGCCGGATAATCGGCGGAAGGATCGTTGTTCGCGAGCGACCCGCCGATGGTGCCGCGATTACGCACCGCCGGATCGCCGAGCACCGAAACGAGATGCGCGAGCGCCGGAATGGACTTCTGCACTTCGGCCGAATTCATCACCTCGACATGCTTGGTCAGCGCACCGATGACGAGATTGTCGCCTTCGCGCGTGACGCCGGAAAGGCCCGGCACTTTCGACAGATCGATGATGGTGCTCGGGCCCGCGAGGCGCAATTTCATCGCGGGCAGAAGCGTCTGGCCGCCGGCAAGCAACTTGGCGTCGCCCGACTCCGACAAAAGCGCAGCCGCTGCGGCAAGGCTCCACGGCTTTTCATATTTGAATGCGTACATGGTCTGGCGCTCCTTATTCCGCGGCTTTTTTCATGCCGCCTTGCGCGGCCTTCCACACCACGCTCGGCGTTGCCGGCATCGGCACGTTTTCGTGCCCGACGGCATTGGTGATCGCATTGATGAGTGCGGCGGGCGAGGCAATCGCACCGGCTTCGCCGCAACCCTTGATGCCGAGCGGATTCGACGGGCACGGCGTCACGGTCGTATCGACCTTGAACGACGGCAGGTCCGCCGCGCGCGGCATGGCGTAGTCCATGAACGAACCGGTCACGAGTTGGCCGTCGGCGTTGTAATGCGCGCCTTCCAGCATCGCCTGGCCGACGCCTTGCGCGATGCCGCCATGCACCTGCCCTTCGACGATCATCGGATTGATGATGTTGCCGAAGTCGTCGACCGCGACCCAGTTCGCAATCGTGATCTTGCCGGTCTCCGGGTCGATCTCGACTTCCGCGAGATGGCATCCCGCCGGGAAGGTGAAGTTGGTCGGATCGTAGAACGCACCTTCCTTCAGGCCCGGCTCGAGCTGACCGCCGGTGAATTTATGCGCGATGTAAGCGTTCAGCGTGACATCGCCCCAGCCCACCGACTTGTCGGTGCCCTTCACGGTGAATTTGCCGTCCTTGAACTCGATGTCGTCGGCGGCGGCTTCCATCATGTAGCCCGCGACCTTCTTGGCCTTGTCCTCGATCTTGTCGAGCGCCTTGGAGATTGCGGACATGCCGACCGCGCCCGAGCGCGAGCCATAAGTGCCCATACCGAACTGCACCTTGTCGGTGTCGCCATGCACGATGCTGACGGTGTCGATCGGCACACCGAGCCGGTCGGACACGAGTTGCGCGAAGGTTGTCTCGTGGCCCTGCCCGTGGCTGTGCGAGCCGGTGAGGATTTCGACCGAGCCGGTCGGGTTCACGCGGACTTCCGCCGACTCCCACAAGCCGACGCCGGCCCCGAGCGAACCGACCGCCTGGCTCGGCGCGATGCCGCAGGCTTCGATATAAGTCGAGAAGCCGATGCCGCGGAGTTTGCCGTTCTTTTCCGACTCCGCCTTGCGCTTGCCGAAGTTCTTGTAGTCGATCATCTCCATGGCTTTGGTCATGGAGGCGTCGTAGTCGCCCGCGTCATAGGTCATGATGACCGGCGTCTGGTGCGGGAACGAGGTCACGAAATTCTTGCGGCGAAACTCTGCCGGATCGAGACCGAGTTCGCGCGCGGCGACTTCGACCAGACGCTCGACCACGAAGGTCGCTTCGGGGCGGCCCGCGCCACGATAGGCATCGACCGGCGCAGTGTTCGTATAGACCGCATCGACCTCCGCATAGATCGCGGGGATAGCGTACTGGCCCGACAAAAGCGTCGCATAGAGATAGGTCGGCACCGACGACGAGAACGTCGACATATAGGAGCCGATATTCGCGATCGTATGGACCCGCAAGCCGGTGATCTTGTGGTTCGCGTCGGTCGCAAGCTCCGCATGCGTGACGTGATCGCGGCCATGTGCGTCGGTAAGGAAGGCTTCCGAACGGTCCGAGACCCATTTCACTGGCCGCTTCACGCGCCGCGCAGCCCAGAGCGCGACGACTTCTTCCGGATAGATGAAAATCTTCGAACCGAAACCGCCGCCGACATCCGGCGCGATCACGCGCAGCTTGTGCTCCGGCGCCATGCCGACGAAGGCCGAGATCACAAGGCGCGCGACATGCGGATTCTGGCTCGTGTTCCAGAGCGTGAGCGCGTCGTTGCCCTGATCGTATTCGGCGATCGCCGCGCGCGGCTCCATCGCGTTCGGCACCAGCCGGTTGTTGATGATGTCGAGCTTCGTGACATGCTTCGCGGCCGCGAAAGCTGCTTCGGTCGCGGCCTTGTCGCCGAGATGCCAGTCGTAGATCAGGTTGTTCGGCGCGACGTCGTGGAGCTGCGGCGCGCCCTTTGCGGTTGCTTTCGCCGGGTCGACCACCGCCGGCAGTACGCCGTAATCGACTTGCACGGCTTCCGCAGCATCGCGCGCCTGCAGCAGCGTTTCTGCAAGCACGACTGCGACCGCGTCACCCACGCAACGCACCTTGTCCGCGGCGATCGCCGGATGCGCGCCCATCTTCATGGGCGTGCCGTCCTTCGAGGTGATGGCCCAGCCGCAGATCAGGCCGCCGATCTTGTCACCCGCGAGGTCCGCGCCGGTCAGGATATCGACGACGCCGGGCATCCGTTTGGCTGCGCTCACGTCGATCTTGTCGATCGTCGCATGCGCGTGCGGCGAACGGACGAAATAGGCCCGCACTTCGCCGGGGCGAGTGATGTCGCTGGTGTAATTCCCGGTACCGGTGATGAAACGTTGGTCTTCCTTGCGGCGTACTGCTGCGCCAATGCCTGTCGCGCTCATGACGTCCTCCAGAATTTGTTTTTTTATTCTGCAGCCTGCGCGGACTTGCCGCCGCCGGCCATCGCTCTCGCACCGGCACCCACCGCTTTCACGATGTTGTGGTAGCCGGTGCAGCGGCAGATGTTCCCTTCGAGCTCGTCGCGGATGGTGTGCTCGTCGAGATTGCCGCCTTTGCGGTTCACGATATCGACCGCGGTCATGATCATGCCCGGCGTGCAGAAGCCGCATTGCAGGCCATGATGCTCGCGGAAGGCTTCCTGCATCGGATGCAGGGTGGAGCCGTTGGCGAGACCTTCGATGGTCGTCACCGTGGCGCCGTCGGCGCTCATGGCGAGCATGGTGCAGGACTTCACGGCAGCGCCGTCGACATGCACGACGCAGGCGCCGCATTGCGACGTATCGCAACCGACATGCGTCCCGGTCAGGCGCAGCTTTTCACGGATGAGTTCGACGAGAAGGGTTTCAGGTGCGACGTCAACGGTGTGCGACTTCCCGTTGACCGTAACGGTGACGTTCGGCATGGAGCGTTCTCCGGCTTTGAAGAAACCGCGACCTCGCGGTCATTTGCGTTGACCGGCTTTTCTAAGTAGCCGCGTTTCTTCTCTTTTTAGGGATTCCAGTTTGGTCCGGTTCCAGACACCCGGTCAAGCGTCTGCTGGCATCCCGGCGCGCGAGCATCATTTGTAATCCTGCAAGGCGGCCACGAAATTTTCGAAAAAGCGGTCCGCGGTTTTCTTGGCGGAACCCGCAATCAGCCGCTGGCCGAGTTGCGCGATTTTACCGCCGGTCGCGGCCTCCGCCTTGTAGGTCAGCTTGGTGCCTTCTCCGGCTTCCGCGAGTGCGACATTGGCGAAGCCCTTCGCGAAACCGGCAACGCCGCCCTCGCCCTCGCCGGCGATTTTATAGCCGTTGGGGGCGTCGATATCCTCGAGTTTGACCCTGCCTTTGAAGCGCGCGCTCACCGGCCCGATCGAGAGCTTCACCGTGGCCTGGAATTCGGAGTCGGAAAGTTTCTCCAGGGTTTCGCAACCGGGAATGCACTTTTTGAGAATCTCGGCGTCGTTTAGCGCCTTCCAGACGACTTCGCGCGCTTGCGGCAGTTCGTATTCGCCGCTCATTTCGAGAGCCATCATTTCCTCCGTAAATTAAATGAATTGCATTGCAGGCCAGCCGCGGGCGGTTTTTTGGCGACAGGGATGTTTCCCGTTGGAACCCTCGATAGCCCCCGCTCCATATCTCCTGTTGCATTGCACTAGGCAACCACCCGTATCAGCCACAGTTGACTAGCTCCACGGGTTTTAAGACCCTTGGTTTTACGCAACGTTGATACGGAAGGGAAAGGGAGCCAGGGCGGAGATGTCTTCCCCGCAGGTGCGCGAGATCGAACAACGCGGCAACGAGACCCGGATCGAGGACGCGCTCGATCTTTCCCGGTTTTCGGACCGCTGGATCGCCCGCGTGGTCCGCTCCCTGAAGGCCGGCAACCTGACCATCGAAACGCCTTCCGGCGCGCGGGTCGAAGGCAAAGGCGAGAGCGAAGGCCCGCGCGCCATGCTGATTCTCCACCGCTGGCGCACCATGCGCCGCCTGATGTTCGGCGGCGACGTCGGCTTTGCCGAAGCCTATATGGACGGCGACTGGTCGACGCCGGATCTCGCCACCTTGATCGAACTGGCCGCGCTGAACGAGCGGGCCTTGAGCGAAGTCACCGCCGGGCGCTGGTTCACCCGCCTCACCCACCGCCTGCAGCATGTGCTGCGCGCCAACACCAGAAGCGGCAGCCGCCGCAACATCGAGGCGCATTACGATCTCGGCAACGATTTCTACAAGCTCTGGCTCGACCCGAGCATGACCTATTCCTCCGCGCTTTACGCGAACAACAAACAATCGCTCGAAGACGCGCAGGACAACAAGCTCACCCGCATCATGGATCTGCTCGCGCTCGGCGGCGGCGAACGGGTGCTGGAAATCGGCTGCGGCTGGGGCCGCCTGGCCGAGCGGATCGCCGGCGAGCGCAACGCGCACGTCACCGGACTCACGCTTTCCCCCTCACAGCTCGCGGCCGCGCGCGAACGGATCGCCAAAGCCGGAGTGAACGATAAAGCCGACCTGCGCCTGCAGGACTATCGCGACGTGACCGAGAAATTCGACCGCGTGGTGTCTATCGAGATGATCGAGGCGGTCGGCGAGAAATATTGGCCCGCTTATTTCGGCAAGATCGCGGAAGTCTTGAACCCCGGCGGCCGCGCGGTGTTGCAGGTCATCACGATTGCCGGCGAGCGTTTCGATTTCTACCGCAAGAACGCGGACTTCATTCAGCGCTACATCTTCCCCGGCGGCATGCTGCCTTCGCATGGCGTCATGCTGGAGCAGATCAAAAATGCCGGCATGCGCTTCCTCTCGCTGGAAACCTTCGGCGAGAGCTATGCCCGCACGCTCAACGAATGGAACCGCCGCTTCCAGCGCGCCTGGCCGCAGATTGAGGCGATGGGCTATTCGAAACGCTTCAAGCGCACCTGGGAATATTACCTCGCTTATTGCGAGGGCGGCTTCCGCTCGAAAGCCATCGACGTCGGCCTCTATGTGATGGAAAAGCCCGCGCATTGACCGCGGCGGGCCGCTTCGCAACACTCGGCAGATGAAAACACGCGCATTCGGGCCGGCACAAACCGGCGTTTCCGTCATCGGCCAAGGCACCTGGAACATCGAGATGGCGGACCGCGCCGAAGCGATCAAAACGCTTCAGCGCGGCATCGACTTCGGCATGACACATATCGATACCGCCGAGATGTACGGCTCCGGCCGCGCCGAGGCGCTGACCGGGGACGCGATTGCCGGACGGCGCGAGCAGGTTTTCCTGGTTTCGAAAGTGCTGCCCTCGAACGCGTCCCGCAAAGGCACGCTTGCCGCCTGCGAACGCTCGCTCAAACATCTGAAGACCGATTATCTCGACTGCTATCTCCTGCACTGGCGCGGCAGTTACGAGTTGGAAGACACCTTCACCGCCTTCGAGGAGTTGAAAGCCGCGGGCAAAATCCGCTCCTGGGGCGTTTCGAATTTCGACACCGACGATCTTGAAGAAGCGCTGAGCGTCGCCGGCAAAGGCAAGATCGCCTGCAATCAGGTGCTCTATCATTTGCGCGAGCGCGCGATTGAGCATGCGGTCATCCCGTATTGCGAAGAAAACGCCATCGCAGTCGTCGCCCATAGCCCGTTCGGACAGATGGCCTCCCCCTCGCCTGCCTCACCCGGCGGCAAGGTGCTCGCGGAGGTCGCCAAAGCTCAAGGCGCAACGCCGCGGCAAGTCGAACTCGCGTTTCTGACGCGCAAGGACTGCGTGTTCGCAATTCCGAAAGCATCGAAGGTGACGCACGCCGAGGAGAACGCCGGCGGCGATCTCGTGCTTACCGCAAGCGAAATCGAAGCGATCGACCGCGCCTTTCCGCGCGGCCGCGCCAAAAGCCTGCCGATGCTGTGAGGCTACGTCGTCATCGAATGCCAATAATCTCGCCATTGTCGGGCTTGCCCCGGCAATCCATGATGCAAGTCTTCTTTCGCTGACAGTTCGAATGGATCACCGGATCTCGTCCCGTCATGCCACGCTTTGCGCGGGACGGGACGGTCCGGTGATGACGAATGGGTTACAGCTGCGTTCCGCATCGCCCCGGAATGACAACAATGACTTTTGCTGCATCCAACAAAATCTTGACTTTCCTCCGTTATAGGATTATATGCCCATATATATACTTGACGTACCAAATGGCAAAAAGTAAAGATTCAGAGCGTGACAGGCTGGATGCTGAAATTAGTGACGAGATCACACCCGAAATGTTGGCGGCGGGCGGTGCCGTTGTGGAAGCTTGGGACTACGGTTATCCATCGTCACAGTCTTCCACTCACCGTCAGTTAGCCGCTGAAGTTTATTTGGCAATGAAGCGATGTGAGCCTCGCAAAACGCGACCCTAACTTCGGTTGCCTCCCAAACCATTGCGTCAAGCGTCTTGCATAGGTCTGCAATCTTTTCCTCGGAAAGAGGAACATATCGATTACCTCGACCAGCCTCAGGAACCATCAACCCCGGATACTCGCGGCCATGTTGTCCGATTATTCCGGGCTGACCATGAGCAATAGCGTCTCGTATTCCGCCGGCTTGTTTAAGTCGCTGAATGAACCACCCAAAAATTAGTAGTTCTTCGGGCTCGTTAGCGTACAAGCGCTTTGCGTAATCCAAAAGTAGATTAACGCGCTTAGTGAATTGATTTGGCGGTCGCTGTCCGGGGTGGATGTAAGGCCAAACTAATGAAGCCGTATCTACGATTTGATGGTCTATCATTGCCCATTGTAGGATTATGTGACCTACACGCTGCTCAAGCTCAGGCGTTATATTTTGTAGGCTCCACTTAAAGGTCACCATGGTAAAAAAATCTCGTGATCAAGTTCTACTGAAAATGCTGAAGACAAAACCTCAGCCAAAGAAGGCTAAGACACTTCCGAACTCAAAAAAGAAAAAGGCTGCCCGTTGAGGCAGCCTTTTCTCGCTACTTGCGCTTGATGGTCTCTACAACAAGAGTAGAGGGCTTGCTGCGCGCGGTT
>CAUJKG010000172.1 GCA_963205465.1 Pseudomonadota bacterium
CTTGGATGGCGTCACATTGCGACGATCACGGGGACGACGACGGTCATCCTGATCGTCGCCTTCGCGGGACTGTTGATCGCGGGTTTGTAAGACGAAGGTGAAGGGTCTGCATGCGGCACAAGCCGCATGCGAAAGCAGGAGAGAGAGCCGGACTTAATGGCCGAACGCGTGCATGCCGCCGTCGACCGGAATAACCGCTCCGGTGATGTAACGAGCGAGCGGCGAAGAGAGGAACGCCACGAGATAGCCGATGTCTTCAGGTTCGCCGAAATATCCGATCGGGATGTATCGTTCGATAAAGTCGCGCCGCGCCGCTTCGGTGGGATGCAGGCGGGAGAGAATTTGCTCGCTGTTGATGCGCCCCGGCGGAATGCAGTTGACGGTGATGCCTTCGGCGGCAAGATCGCATGAAAGCCCTTTGGACCACATATGTACGGCACCTTTGGCGGCCGTTGCGCCGTTTGTGGCGCGCGGTTCCATGCTGCCGGTGATGTTGATGATCCGGCCCCATTTGCGTGCCCGCATCTGGGGCAGCACAGCCTGCGTCATGCGGCGTGTGGACGTGAAATTGAGGTTCATCGCTTCGTCCCACTCAGCGTCGCTGGAATCCGGCTTCAAGGTTCGCGAATTGCCGAGCGAGTTGACGAGAATATCGACGTGGCCGAATGCGCCGGTCGCGGCCTTCGCAACTTTTTCCGCGCCGGATGCCTCCAGAAGATCAGCGACGATCGGGACAGGCCGCTCGAACCCGGCGGCGGCAATTTCGTCGGCGACGGCGCGCAGAAATTGTTCCCGTCGTCCGACGATGGCGACGCGCGCGCCCTGCGCGGCCAGCACCTTCGCGCAACCAGCGCCGATGCCGGTGCTCGCGCCTGTTACGACGCAGGTCCGTCCGTCCAATTGCAAATCCATTCGCAGGTCCCTTTCGCCGAAGCTTCGAGAGCAGAAGTTATTGTGGGTCGCCGTCGAGTCGCACGACACCGCTGATCGAAGACGAAACAGCCGGATATTTGCTGAGCACCAGCGGATCGTGGCCGGGAATGATCATGTCCTTCGCGCTGGCAAGCCGCTCGATCTTTTCGAAACCTTCGATCGCGGTGAACACGTTATGCACGGCGGGAAACGGCGTGCGCCGTTCCATGTTGGCGTAGAGGTGCGTGACGTCGGAGGCGAGCACGAGATAGCCCCTTCGGGTCAATACGCGCACAGCCTGGATGCCTTGCGTATGCCCGCCGACATGATGAAGGGTGATGCCGGGAGCCAGTTCGCTGGTTCCGTCATGGAAGCACGCGCGCCCGGTGAAAACCCGGCGCACCATCTGCACGATATCTTCTTCTTCGAAAGCATGGCGCAGCATGTGATGACACATCGCGCGGCCGGTGCAGTAGGAGACTTCGCTGTCCTGAACGTGAAAGCGCGCCTTGGGAAATAGATGGTGATTGCCGCAATGATCGTGATGCAGGTGCGTGAGAATGACGTCTTCGACCTTGGTGTGGTCGATACCGATCGCGTGCAGGCCGTCTTCGGGCTTGAGCAGAAACTCGCGTCCGCGCTTGCGAGCCATCGCTTCGTCGAAGCCGGTATCGACGACGAAAGTGCGGCCGTTGCCTTTGATCGCCCACAGAAAATAGTCGAGCGGCATGGGGCCGTCGTGCGGGTCGCCGCCAAGAAAATTGGCGCTCGCGCGGCGCTCGTGGTGCGCATAGCGGATTGCGTAAACCTCGTAAGGCTCGGTCGACATCAAAGGCCTTTCCAGCGTCCGGAACGAAAGGGCTATCAGCCCAGACTAGCACACGGAATCTGCGGGAATGGATTCCAGTTATTCGCATTAGGCATAGGCCCTCGAATGGCTCGGGCGCCGGACTTTCAGACATCACAAACGGCAGGGCTTCGCGGAGGTCGCAGATGAGCGTGTTCAAGGAAGAGGGTGTTGAGAACGTATTCGACGTCCATGGCCTTCGCTATTTCCTGCAGGTCGCGGACTCCGGCGGGTTCTCCAAGGCGGCTGCGGTCCTGAACGTGCCGCAGCCGACGTTGAGCCGTTCGATCCGCCGGCTCGAGGAGCATTTCAAAGCCCGGCTGTTCGATCGCAACGGGCGCGGCGCCTTGCTGACGGAAGCAGGCGAAAGCTTCTATCAGCACGGCAAGGCAATCCTTCTGCGTCTGGAACAGGCGCAAGCCGAGATGGCCGAGATTTCCAGTAATCCTACCGGCTCGGCGGTACTTGCTTTGGGACCGGTCGCCGGCAAAGTGTTGAGCAGCGTGGTCGCGGAGCGCTTCCTGAAAGAAGTGCCGAGCTCGAAATTGCGCATTGTCGAGAGTTACACGGGCTTCGTGCTGGAGTGGGTCGCGAACGGCCGGGTGGATATCGGTCTTCTCTACGAAGATGCGTTGACGCCGACCTTGAAGGGCGAGCGGCTCTGGATCGAGGAGCCGGTGCTCGTAAGCTCCAGCACGCATGCTTTCGCGGGTCAGGAGTCCATTTCATTTGCGCAGCTTGAAAATATGCCGCTGATCCTGCCGGGACGGCCGCATGGGCTGCGCCTTCGCATCGACGAAGTCGCTGCCGAACTCGGCATCAGGCTGAATGTCGTTTTGGAAGTCGATGGTCTCAGCGGAATTCTGGATCTGGTTCGGCGCGACGTCGGCTGCTCCATTCTGACGCCGCCGGCGCTTTACGGCTACAAGCACGATGCCGATATCGCGTTGACGAAGCTGAGAGACCCGGTGGTCAGTTCGACCGTCGTTGCGGTGACGTCGAAGCAGCGGCCGATGACGAATACGGTGAAAGCCTTGCTGCAAATCGTCCGCGAAGAGGCGCGCAAAGTGCGGAGCACCGGCTTTGCGAAGTCCGATCCAGTGCGAAAACCCGACAATGTCGAAATATTGCAACCGCGGATCGCACAACGTTCGCGTATTTCGCGAAGTTAATCAGTCGGTGCCACGTTTCCGCGCGATCCGTCCGAACAGGAATGCGGCGCTCATGGTTACGAGAAAAACCCGAAAGATATGATGGGTCGCAACGAATGCGACTTCCGCCTGCAGCGCCAGCGAAATCAAACTCATCTCCGTCAGGCCGCCCGGTGCGTAAGCCAGCAGAAGCGGCAGAAAATCGAACTGGCTGATCCGGCTGACGGCTGCCGCAGCGCTTGCGGTAATCCCAAGAAGGACAATCGTGAAGCCGACGGAGTAGGCGAGCAGGCGTAGCACTTCGCGTCTCGGCATGCCGGAGAAGCGGCAGCCGATCGCCGTGCCGAGCACGAGCTGCGCGAGGTTGAGTAAATCAACCGGCGGTTTGAAATCGGATACGCCCGTTAGGTGCACAAGCGCGCTGATGAGCATGGGGCCGAGAAGATATTTCGCCCGCAACCGCAGCAGGCGTCCAGCCAGAACGCCGGCGAGCCCCGTGCCGATCAGAAACGCATGGCTCTGCCATGGCGTAGAGAATACCGACGCGCCGCCCGACCGCGGCACGGCAAGCGAAACGCCGGAAACAAACTGGACGAAGAACGGCAGCGTCAGAACGACCAGAAGGATGCGGGAAGAATGGATCAGCGCGACGGTTCTGCCATTGGCGCCATATTGCTCGCCCATGATCACCATCTCGACGAGGCCGCCCGGCATGCCGCCGAAAAATGCGTCCGGCAGGCTTAAGCCCACGGCGAGGCGAAGATAAAGAAAGCAGGCGAGCCCGCCGAGGAGGAGCGACACGAGCAGCCCTGCCATCGGCACGAGCCAGTATTGAATCTGGGCGATCAGTCCCGGCGAGAATCCGGAGCCGAGCATGACGCCGATAATCACCGTCATGACGGGCACCACGACCGCGGGAGCTTCGATACGCGCGCCGAGCACGGAAGCGATCGTACAGGCCGTCATCGATCCCAGCATCCAGGCAAGCGGGAGCCTGAAATGCAGGAACACGAGGGCGCCGGCTACGCCGATTGCAAGCGCAAGGGCGAAACGCAGATATGGAAAGCGCTCGGGATGAAAGATCCCCGGCTTGCCGTCTGCCGATCTGGTGAAGGTCCGAGTGAGCATTCGCCGGCGTTTCCGGGGAGCGCCG
>CAUJKG010000173.1 GCA_963205465.1 Pseudomonadota bacterium
CGAGCAGACGCAGTTCGAGCTCATGGATCTCCAGCAGCGGATCGGCACCACCTTCATCATCGTGACGCACGATCAGGAAGAGGCGATGACGGTCGCGGACCGCATCGCCGTCATGGATCACGGCAAGCTGGTGCAGGTGGCGACGCCGGCTGAAATCTACGAGCAGCCGAACAGCCGCTATGTCGCGGAATTCGTCGGCGACATCAACATCATCGAAGCCGAGGTTGTTCGTACGACACCGGAAGAGGTGACGCTGAAATCATCTGCGATGGAAGCCGAGTTGCGTCTGCCTTCGCGCGCGGACGTGAAGGCCGGAGATCGTGCGGCCGTCGCGCTGCGGCCGGAAAAGATCCGCATTGCAAAGGAGCCGCTTGCCGAGGTGCACGCGAACTGCGTGCAGGGCGTGGTCTATGACATCGCCTATCTCGGCGACCTATCGATTTATCACGTGCACCTCGAAAGCGGCCTCGTGCTCAAAGCCGCCAAGACCAATATCTCGCGGCAGATCGAGCCGCCGATCGGCTGGGACGACAAGGTCTATCTCTCCTGGACGCCGGATGCCGGCGTTCTTTTGAAGAACTGAAGCAGCCATGGAAAAGCGCAGTCTGTTCAGGAGCATCGCAATCGCGTTGCCGTTTCTGTGGCTTGCATGCTTGTTCCTGCTGCCCTTTCTCATCGTTTTCAAAATCAGCCTGTCGGATGACGCCGTCGCGCAACCGCCTTACGCGCCGGTGTTCGATTTCGGCGCGGGCTGGGCCGCCATACGCGAGAAGCTCGCGCTGCTCGACTTCGAAAACTACGCCTTCGTGCTTGGCGACTCGCTCTATGTCTATTCCTACTTCCAGAGCGTGATGCTGGCCGGGCTCGCGACGGTTATCCTGATCGCGGTCGGCTATCCCGTCGCTTATGCGATTGCGCGCGCGCCGCGCGCGATCCGGCCGATCCTGCTGCTTCTGGTCGTGCTGCCGTTCTTCACGTCGTTTTTGATCCGGGTTTATGCCTGGATCGGAATCCTTTCGCGCGAGGGCCTGCTCAATCAATTGCTGTTGTCGCTTGGCGTAATTTCGGAGCCGCTAGAAATTCTCTCGACCAACGTCGCAGTCGTGATCGGCATGGTCTATTCGTACTTTCCCTTCATGGTGCTGCCGCTCTATGCGGCGCTCGAACGGATGGACGACTCGCTCCTCGAAGCCGCAGCCGATCTCGGCGCGACGCCTGCAAGTGCATTCTGGCGCATCACGGTTCCGGTTTCCGCGCCCGGTATCGTCGCCGGTGCGCTGCTCTGCTTCATTCCCGCGGTCGGCGAATTCGTGATCCCCGACCTCCTCGGCGGCTCCGATACGCAGATGATCGGCCGCACGGTATGGAACGAGTTCGCGGTGAACCGCTCGTGGTCGGTGTCTTCCGCGCTTGCGATCCTGATTCTGCTCGTTTTGCTGGTGCCGATCCTGATCTACCAGCGCATGCAGTTGCGCGAACTGGAAGAGCGCTGACATGGCGATGCGCAAGGGCCTATCGCCAGTTACGGCAACCGCGCTCGCGGCTGGGCTCGCGTTCCTTTACGTGCCGCTGTTCCTGCTCGTGATCTATTCCTTCAACGACTCCCGCCTCGTTACCGTATGGGGCGGCTGGTCCACGCGCTGGTATCAGGGCCTGTTGCAAAATCAGGCGCTGATGGATGCCGCCTGGGTGAGCCTGAAGGTTGCCGCGGTCGCGGCGACGATTGCGACCGTGCTCGGCACGCTCGCGGCGATTGCGCTGGTGCGGGCGGGCCCGTTTCGGGGGCGCACCTTCTTTGCGGGTCTGGTTTACGCGCCGCTGGTCATGCCGGAAGTCATCACGGGCCTTGCACTGCTGCTTCTCTTCGTGGCCATCGATTTCGAGCGCGGCTTCTGGACCGTGGCGCTCGCGCACGTAACCTTCACGATGTGCTTTGTCGCGGTGATCGTGCAATCCCGGCTCCTGACCTTCGACGGCAGCCTCGAGGAGGCGGCACTCGACCTTGGCGCCACGCCGACCCGGGCCTTCTTCTCGGTAACCTTGCCGGTGATCTTTCCGGCCGTGGCGGCGGGCTGGCTCCTTGCCTTCACGCTTTCGCTCGACGATCTTGTGATCGCGAGTTTCACGGCCGGGCCGGGAAACACCACGCTGCCGATGCGTATTTACAGCCAGGTCCGGCTCGGCGTGACGCCGGAAGTGAATGCCATCAGCACGGTTTTTATTATTGTGATTACTGCCGTGGTTTTGACCGCTTCGCTCGCCATGAAATGGCAGCAGGGTAGAACCGAAAGAGAATAGATGACCGGATTGCCGTTTTCGCAGGATGTGAGCCGCGCCTTCTCCGGCGCGATCGCAAGGACTGCGTTCGAGAACAATCTGCAACGCCTTGCCGCGCCGCTTGCGGGCCTGCGCGAAGCTTACGAGAAGGATTCGCTTGCGCTTTTGCGCCTGCCGGAGCGGACGGATGATCTCGCGCCGACCGAAGCGTTCGCCGCGAAGCTGAAGGACGCGGAGCACGTGGTATTTCTCGGCACCGGCGGTTCCAGCCTCGGCGGTCAGACGCTGGCGCAACTTGGCGGTTACAACGTGCCGGGTGTCGGCGCGCTGACCGGAAAGCCGAAGCTGCACTTTCTCGACAATCTTGATCCCGCGAGCCTTGCGGAATTTCTGGAAAGACTGCCGCTGCAAAATACGCGCTTCGTCGCGATCTCGAAATCCGGCGGCACCGGAGAAACGCTGGTGCAGGTCATCGCCTTGCTCGGCGCGCTGAAGCAGGCGGGACTGGAACAGAATATCGCGCGCCATCTCTTCGGTATCACCGAGCCGAAAAAATCCGGCGGCAAAAATGGCTTGCGCGCATTGCTCGAAAAATTCGGCTGCGAAATTCTGGATCACGATACCCGCGTCGGCGGGCGCTTCATTGCGCTGACCAATGTCGGGCTTTTGCCTGCGCTGCTTTCCGGTGTCGATATCCGCGCGCTTCGCGCGGGTGCGGGCGAGATGCTGAAACCGCTGCTCGTCGGCGCGAAGCCCGACGACTTCGCTCCGGCGGCAGGTGCCGCACTCAGCGTTGCCGCCTATGACGCCGGACTTCCGGTCTCCGTGCTCCTGGCTTACGGCGATCGCTTCGAGCGGCTGTCACGCTGGTGGATGCAGCTCTGGGGCGAGAGCCTCGGCAAGAACGGGAAGGGCACGACGCCGATCGCTTCCATCGGGCCGGTCGATCAGCATAGCCAGTTGCAGCTCTGGCTCGATGGCCCGCGCGACAAGCTCTTTACGATCATCTCGCTCGACAACAGCGACAAGGGGCCTCGCCTCGATGCCGAACTCGCACAGCTTGCAGGCGAACCGGTGTTCGGCGGCCGTACGGTCGGCGATCTCGTCGCGGCACAGGCCCGTGCGACCGCCGACACGTTGGCAAAGCACCGCCTCCCGTTGCGTGAGATCAAGCTGAAGATGCTCGACGCTTTCGCGCTCGGCGCGCTGATGATGCATTTCATGCTGGAGACGATCTTCGGCGGCGAACTGTTCAGCGTGAACACTTACGATCAACCCGCCGTCGAAGAAGGCAAGGTTCTCGCAAAGCGTTATCTCGCGGGCGAGGCGTAACATGCCGGAGATGATCGCGATCACCGAGACCCTCGCGATCGACGAGCGCGAACTCGACGAAACCTTCGTGCGCTCGTCGGGTCCCGGCGGGCAGAACGTGAACAAGCTCGCGACCGCCGTGCAGCTTCGCTTCGATCTGCGCGGCTCGCCGAACCTGCCGCCCGGCATGAAATCCCGCGCCGAAAAGCTGGCGGGCCAGCGGCTCACCCGCGAGGGCGTGATCGTGATTTCCGCGGATCGCTTCCGCACCCAGGAGCAGAACCGGGACGACGCCCGCGCGCGCCTCGTGGAACTCCTGCAACGTGCGGCGGTGGTGCCGAAAGTCCGCCGCAAGACGCGACCGACGCTTGCTTCCAAGAAGCGCCGCATCGAGGGCAAGAAGCACCGCGCCGAGGTCAAGAACCGCCGCGGCCGCCCGGATCTCGAATAGCGCCGCGTGAGCCTCGCCGGTACAATGCGGCTTCCCGTTCCCGAGTCGCGACCCATGCCCGTCCGCCAGCTTCCGGAAACCATCGTCAACCGCATCGCTGCGGGTGAGGTGATCGAGCGGCCTGCTTCGGCCGTGAAAGAACTCGTGGAGAACGCGATTGACGCAGGCGCGACACGCGTCGAAGTGGTGCTCTCGGGCGGCGGGCGCGAACTGATCCGTGTTTCCGATAATGGCGCCGGCATGAGCGCGGAAGACTTGGCACTCTGCGTCGAGCGTCATGCCACCTCCAAGCTCGACAGCGAGGATCTTCTCAATATCTCGACGCTCGGCTTTCGCGGTGAGGCACTCCCTTCGATCGGTGCCGCAGCGCGGCTTGCCATCGTGACCCGCGCGCGCGGCAGCGAAAACGCGCTCGAAATTCGTGTGGAAGGCGGCGAAAAGTCGGAGATTCGCCCGGCCGCGCTCGCCGAAGGCACGCGCGTCGAAGTGCGCGATCTCTTTTATGCGACACCGGCGCGGCTGAAATTTCTCAAGAGCGAGCAGGCGGAAACCGCCGCCGCGATCGACGTCATAAAGCGGCTTGCGCTGGCAAAGCCCGATGTCGCTTTCACCATCGCGGCGGGCGAGCGGGTGATCCAGTACCCCTTGCGCGGCAGCGATGAAGCCGGCCGTGCCGCGCGGCTTGCGGATGTAATCGGCGGCGATGCGCGCGCCAATACTGTTGCCATCGATGACGAGCGCGAGGGCGTGCGCGTGCACGGGCTTGCGGGCCTGCCTACCTTTTCCAAGGCGAACTCGCTCTCGCAGTATTTCTTCGTGAACGGTCGTCCCGTGCGCGACAAGCTGTTGTTCGGCGCGGTGCGCGGCGGCTATGCCGATCTTCTGCATGGCGGGCGGCATCCGGTGGCGGCACTCTTTATCGAACTCGATCCGCACGAGGTCGATGTCAACGTGCATCCCGCGAAAGCCGAAGTCCGCTTTCGCGATCCTTCGCTGGTGCGTGGCCTTGTGGTGCGTGCCCTGCAACAGGCGCTCGGCGGCGGCGCGCGCAGAAGTGCGACGACCGGCGCAGACCGGCTCGTTTCTTTCGCCCGCCCGCAGACGCCTTCGAATTATTCTTCAAGCTGGCGTGGTGCGTCCGCACCCTATCGCGGCGGCCTTGCCGAAGCTGCACAAACGGCCTTCGAGACTATGGCGCAGCCGAGTGCGGACGCGCGCGCCGATCTCGCGCCGGTCCTGCAGGCCGATCTTGAACGTCCCTTGGGTGCCGCACGCGCGCAATTGCACGAGACCTATATCGTTTCGCAGACGGTCGATGGACTTGTGATCGTCGACCAGCACGCCGCGCACGAGCGCATCGTTTACGAGAAGCTCAAACGCGCGCTTGATGACAGCGGCATCGCGCGCCAGCTCCTGTTGGTGCCTGCGGTGGTCGAATTGGATGCTTCCGATGCCGCGGCGCTGCTCGCGCGCGCGGACGAGCTTGCGAAACTCGGGCTGGTGCTGGAGCCGTTCGGGCAGGGTGCGGTGCTGGTGCGCGAAACTCCCGCGCTGCTCGGCGATACCGATACCCAAATTCTTGTGCGCGATCTCGCCGAGCATCTTGCCGAATGGGACGAGGCGCTGCCGCTGGAGCGAAACCTGCTTGCGGTTGCAAGCCGTATGTCGTGCCACGGCTCGATCCGCGCGGGCCGCAGGCTGAAGCCCGAAGAGATGAACGCGCTTTTGCGCGAGATGGAGCGGACAGAGAACGCCGGCCAGTGCAATCACGGCCGCCCGACTTATGTGGAGTTGAAACTCTTCGACATCGAGAAGCTGTTCGGGCGGCGCTAGGCAGTACGCAAAAACACAATCTCCGTATCGTCGTAGTCCCGCCGCTCCAGCACTTCGAATCCTTCTGGTGCCACGAACTTCGCTTCCACCGCTTCCTCGACCACGATGAGTGCGTCCTTTGCGAGCCAGCCGCCTTCGCGCGCCGAAGCAACTGCTTTTTCAGCCAACCCCTTGCCGTAAGGCGGATCGCAGAACACGAGCGAGAACGGCTCGAACGCGCCGCGGGGTCCGAGCTTCGTCGCGTCGCGCCGGAAAATTTTGGTCGCGCCGGTGAGCGAAAGCGTTTCGACATTCGCGCGGATCAGCGCGCGCGCTTCCGCGGCTTCCTCGACGAAGAGCGCGAAGGCAGCGCCCCGCGAGATTGCCTCGATCCCGAGCGCGCCGGTGCCGGCGAAGAGGTCGAGTACGCGCGCGCCTTCGGCCGGATCGCCATAGCCATGCGCGAGAATATTGAAGATCGCCTGCCGGAGCTTGTCCGAGGTTGGACGAATTTTCTGCGACGAGGGGCCTTTCAGCACGCGCCCGCCATGCACGCCGCCGGAAACGCGCATCTAGCGCTTTCCCTTCGGCGCGCGGAACGGCGTGCGCTTGCCGCCGCGACGGAGATTCTGCTCGCCATCGCGGCGAGGCGGCTTGCCGGATCCACGGAAGTCGCTCCGCTCGCTTTTTTCTTTATTCTGCCGCTTATCGCTCCGCTCGCCCGGGCGCGGGGGACGCTTGCCGTCGAACTTTTGTGACCGCTCGCCGGACTTGCCTTCATGCTGTTTGCGGGGGTCCGGCGCGGGTTTCTTTCGCTCCGGCTTCGGCGTTTCGCGCACCGGCGCGTCGAAATCGCTCTGCGATGATTTTTCGAGTTCACCGCCGATCTGTTCGCGCAACACCCGCGTCGGCACTTCCTCGACTTCGCCTTCCTTCAGCTTGCCAAGTTCGAAGGGTCCGAAGGAAACGCGGATCAGCCGGTTCACCATAAGGCCGATATGCGCGAGCACTTTGCGCACTTCGCGGTTCTTGCCTTCGCGGATTCCGACCGTGAGCCACTGGTTCGCGCCCTTCTGGCTGTCGAGCGAGGCTTCGACCGGGCCGTAACGCACGCCTTCGACTGTGACACCTTTTTTCAGCGAACCGAGCCGTTCCTGATCGGTGCGGCCGTTCGCGCGAACGCGATAGCGCCGGAGCCAGCCGGTGGACGGCAGTTCGAGCATGCGCGAGAGGCCGCCGTCGTTCGTTAAAAGCAGCAGGCCTTCGGAATTGATGTCCAGCCGTCCCACACTGACGACGCGCGGCAGGTCTTTTGGCAGCTTCTGGAAAATCGTCGGGCGGCCTTCCGGGTCGGAATTGGTCGTCACCAGTCCGCGCGGCTTGTAATAGAGAAACAGCCGCGTGCGCTCGCGGGAGGGGAGCGCCACGCCGTCGACTTCGATCTTGTCGGCGGGCGACACGGTCGTCGCCGGCGTTTTCAGCACATCGCCGTTCACTTTCACGCGGCCTGCTTCGATCCACGTTTCCGCCTCGCGGCGCGATGTGAGGCCTGCGCGCGCAATCACCTTGGCGATGCGCTCGCGGTTGTCGGTTTTGTTGTCGGGCTTGCGGCTCATGATGCTTCGTGCGAATTCGGCTCCGTTGCTAGCACGAGAGCGCCGGAGACACGAGCTTGGCCGCACCCGATTTCATGGGAAT